>JAGGRZ010000011.1 GCA_021159335.1 bacterium | reverse complement strand
CTCCAGAATTCTGACTGGATTAACCAGTTCCATGAACTCCACACCTTCCTCAAGAGCGTGATGGAGTTCCTCTATACGAGCAGGAGATTCCTTTTTGGTTCTGCGATAGATAATTGTAACTTTCGCACCGAGACGACGGGCGCTTCTGGCAGCGTCCATGGCTACATTTCCTGCCCCGATAACGGCAACATGCTTGCCGACTTTTATTGGCGTGTCATACTCGGGAAACAAATAGGATTTCATCAAATTAACGCGGATCAGAAATTCGTTTGCGGAATACACTCCTTTGAGTTCCTCTCCAGGGATTCCTAAGAATCTGGGGGCACCTGCTCCGGTGCCGATAAACACCGCGTCATATTTTTCCCGAACCTCCTCGCATGGAATATGGAGTCCAACGAAAGTGTTAAGTTTAATCTCCACTCCGAGCTCCTCAAGGTATTTGAGTTCGTAGTCAACGATATCTCGCGGGAGGCGGAATTCAGGAATTCCATACTGCATTACACCACCTGCCTTGTGAAGCGCTTCAAACATGGTGACCTGATACCCCATTTTTCGCAGGTCTACGGCGCAGGCGATACCGGCAGGTCCTGAGCCTATAACGGCGACTTTCTGCGGGCGTTCGTGGATTTCGGGCTTATCTTTGATATTGTTTTTGCGAGCCCAGTCGGCGACGAAAGCCTCAAGTTTACCGATATTGATGGGGTCACCGATTTTGCCCAAAACGCATTTTACCTCACATTGTGTTTCTTGCGGACAAACGCGACCGGTAGCAGCGGGCATAGGGTCATCCTTTTTGAGAATATAGAATGCTCGTTCAAAATCCCGCTCAGCTATAGCCTTGATAAATCCAGGAATATCAATATTAACAGGACATCCCTCAATGCAAGTAGGCTTTGGACATTGAAGGCATCTTTTTGCCTCGGCGATTGCCTCGTCCTCATTGTACCCGTAAGGGACTTCCATAAATCCCTTCAAGCGCTCCTCAACGGGGCGCTCCCTCACTGGAACTCTCTTTTTTATTATCTTTTTTCCCATTGTTAACCTCTCTTCTGTGCTAAGTATCTTTCGAGTGCAATCTTTTCCTCAGCAGCATATGTGCTATATCTATTAATCATTGAATCGAAATCAAGCTTGTGGGCGTCGAAGAAAGGACCATCAATGCAGGTAAGCTTCATTTCGCCCTCGACAAATACTCTGCATGCGCCACACATTCCAGAGGCATCTATCATCAACTGATGTGCTTCAACCCATGTTGGAATATTGTATTTGCGAGTGATTCTTGCCAGATGCTTTAGTTTTATTAACTCACCGCCAGCATAGATGAAGTCAATTTGTCTGCCTTCAGCAAGCCATTGTTTAATCAAAGTAGTGTAATGTCCTTTTTCACCAACAGAGCCATCCTTTGTCATAACATGGTGTTCGTCACAGACACTTTTGTTGAGTGCCCATTCAGGATAAACTTCCTTTTCATCTGCGAAACACTGGATGTCGATAACATAGTTTCCAGCCTCTCTGAGTGCCTTGGCGACTGAATAGCTCCATGCATGCCCGCAGACAGAATCAGTGGCTATAACAACTGTACCGTGTTTTTCTATTTTCAGCGGTTGCCCTTGTGGACCTATTACATGCTTTATAGTTCCTCCGACTGGGGTATCAATAAGTTGGTGTGTGGTTTTTCCAACTTTCCGAATGTACATAACGATTGCATCGCCTTCGGTGGTTCGAACCGACATTGGGATTCTTTCGCCTTTATCATGAAGCATCATCACCACAAACTGCCCAGGCTTTATTTTTGCTGCGACCTCAGGCGCCCGAATCGCTACAAGGTAATCCTGATAGTTCAGTGGTTCGTTTCTTACAATTTCGTGCGCCATTTTACCTCCTTGTTATTATGTAGTGACTAAAAAGCTAAACTAATAAATAATTTTGTTCCTAACTCGCAAGTAATTCTTCATTGACGACAATATTTAGTGAATTTATTGCGGGAAGAGGCGGGGTTTTTTGTGGGAAGCGATATGAAAAATTCTTTGATGGGAAAATTGCTACTAATTTGTTTTTTCGCGGCTGATTATTACTGAAATAGTTGCGGCGCAGAATTATTATTAAGGTAGCTAAATAAACTTCACCTTGGCGTGTATTCTTACTTTTATTATTATCGTTGCAGTGAAGTCAAGCGGCACATTTTGTGATGGCTCTGGCTCAGCGGAGCCAAAAATGAATATTTTGAAGTTTGTTAGGTCATGAATGTATTGGTCAAGCTTTTCCTTTCCCTGCGAATCGAGCTCTATTTCTATTTCTTTTTCTAAAGCTTCGTTCAGGGATAAATTTCCTTGAGCAACTGTGACGGCGTCGTTGGTTGATTGGTTAGAGTCGGCAACCGATACGGAGGCATAGATTCTTGTGTTTGGCTGGCTATTGTTCTCAGTTATTCTTATAAAAATTTTCTCTACGCTTACTCCAGTTATTTCGTCTTTGTAACGAAGGAGGTCGTCACGCTGTGACATGTCCACTAATTGTTCGGCATAATAGGTGGGCTCTGTGCTGTGAACATGCACGCTTTTTTCGATGGTGGTGGTGAATTCCACGTCGGAACTGCAACCAAAAAGAAATACAAGCAACGCTATATATAAAATTATGGCTAAATACTTCATTAACTCGCTCTCCTTCTTAGAGCGCATCCTTGCCTCAACATGTGAAGCATTTATTTTTAAATAATAGACTGCTTCGCGAAAAATCAAAGGATTTTTTAATTTGCTCCTAATTTTTCTTCGCCCAAGGTTACATTTTACAGCTTTACAACCTATTTTTGATGGGCTATTTTTGCCCACTGTGCGAACAGATAGGGAAATAATAGTCGAAAGTGACCCCAGGTCAGCGCTGCTTCATCTTGCCCTGCCCATGATGGCTGGAAACATTGCCCAAAACCTTTTTACGCTTATCGATATGTATTTTGTTGGCAGGCTTGGTTCGCTTCAGGTAGCAGCGGTAGGAATGGCGGGAGTTGTAACCTCTGCCATGATGACGCTTATTATTGGACTTTCCGCGGCAACGAGAGCTATAGTAGCTCGTTATATCGGCGCCAATGACTACGAAATGGCTCACAAAGCAGCTTTTGGTGCAATAATTTATGGACTGATAGTGTCGGCTGTGATAGCGCTGTTCGGATTATCCTTAGGCAAGTATGTTCTTATGTTGCTCGGTGCTAAGGGTAATCTTCTCGTTCTTTCCACAAGGTATCTCGTAGTAGCTCTTATGGGAGCATTTTCGATGGTCATGCTTTTCGTTACAAGAGCGATATTCCAAGGGGCAGGCGATGCCAAAACACCCATGTTTATCGTTTTCGGGGCGGTAATTCTAAACATAATACTCGACCCGCTCCTTATTTTCGGATTGGGACCGTTTCCAAGGCTTGGCGTCGTTGGGGCTGCACTGGCTACAGTAATCGCAAGATTCGTAGGGTTCATAATTGCGTTGTTGTTGCTTGCGAAAGGAGTGAGAACCTTTAGACTCGACTTCAAAAAATTCGGGACAACGAAAGATATTCTTGTTCGATACCTTTCAATTGGCGTGCCTGGCGGAGCTCAACCTATGATAAATAATCTTACGGCATTCGTCATGATGCGGATAATAGCCTCGTTCGGGGTTTTTGCGACTGCTGCTTACAGCATAGGCGTGAGGCTCAACATGATAGCTTCGCTTCCAGGATTTGCTATAGGCAACGCTGCGGGCACGCTTGTCGGCCAAAATCTTGGCGCTGGGAAACCTGACAGAGCCAAAAAAGGAGTCCTGATAGGAGTAAAACTTTACGAACTTTTTGCTATTCCTACTGCCTTCATATACATAGTTCTTGCTCCGCAAATAGCTTCCCTTTTTTCCAAGGACACTGAGACGATTAGGCTTGCTATCGCATATCTATCGATAGTCCCGCTTTCGTATCCTGTTTTTGCCGTGGGTGCTATTGTTATGAGAGGCATAAACGGCTCAGGGCACACAACACCGCCATTTTTAGCTCAACTTTTAGCGTTGTTTTTGATTCAAATCCCGGTAGCTTATTTTTCTTCAAAGTTTTTCGGTGCAGCGGGGGTTTTTCTTGGCGTCTTCGCCGGAATGTTCGCAAAGGGCGTGCTTATCCTGCCGTACTTTAGCTCGAACAAATGGTTGACTGTCGGCAAATGGGAATAGATTTTAAGATAGATGATTAATAAGCGCAAAAATCCTGTTGAGTATTTTCGATTTCTCGCCGATATGGGCGAAAATGAACTGCTAATGCCTGGTGCTAAATCTGGTGAAAGAGGAGATGTTGTTGCCGAAGAGGAAAAGTTGACTGCTGAGGATAAAGCCTTTTTACTTAGGGAGCTTGAGGAGGAGGCTAAAAAGTGCAGAAAGTGCGGGCTTTACAAGGTGAGGCGAAAGCTCGTTTTTGGCGATGGTTCGCCTGATGCGGAGATCCTTTTCATAGGAGAGGCACCAGGCGCAGAGGAGGACAGGCAGGGAATCCCCTTTGTGGGCAGAGCTGGTAAATTGCTTGACAAAATACTTGAAGTGGTCGGACTCAAACGAAGTGAAGTTTACATAGCAAATGTTTTGAAGTGTCGTCCGCCGGAGAATAGAGACCCGACACCGCAGGAAGAGATGGCTTGTCTACCATTTCTTTTCAGGCAAATAGAGATCATTAAACCGCGAATAATATGTTGCCTTGGGCGAATATCAGCGAGGGCTCTTCTTCACACGAAAAGACCGATGACCGAACTCAGAGGGAAATTGTTCTCTTTCCGTGGAATACCCGTAGTGGTGACCTACCATCCAGCGGCACTTCTGAGGAACGAGCGACTTAAAAAACCTACATGGGATGACTTCCAATTCCTCCTTAGAGAACTTGACAGATTGCGAAAAGAAAATGGATGAGAAGTTCCGCCAAATATCGGGGACTATAGAGAAAATTGTTTTTCATAATCCAGAAACGCTTTTTGCCGTTATAAGTCTCATCCCCGATGGAGAAATAATGCCTATAATAGTAGTTGGTGAGATACCAAATCCCAAGGTTGGGCAGCACCTGACGGTTCTCGGAAAGTGGGTTGAGCACAAGCAATATGGCAGACAGTTTGTTATCGAGAAGTTCGAGGTTTCCGCGCCCAAAAGTGATGATGCAATGATAAGGTATTTATCATCCGATCTGATAAAGGGAATAGGACCTATATACGCTGCGCGAATAACCAAAAAGTTTGGCAGTAAGTGTATCGACATAATTCTTAACAATCCTGAGCGTCTAACTGAGGTTGAGGGAATAGGCAAGAAACGCGCAAAAATGATTGCAGAGGCTGTAAGGCGAGCGTTCAGTGAGCAGGCTGCTCTCCAGAGACTTGCAGCATTGCTTTTCGATTATGGTTTCGGCATTGGCACTGTGAAAAAAATATGGCGGAAATATGGTGACAAAGCGTTTGAAATCGTCAAGAATAATCCGTATTTACTTGCCGAAGAGGTTTGGGGGATTGGGTTCGCTACTGCAGATAGGATTGCTCGTGCGCAAGGTATAGCGGCTGATGACCCAAGGAGAGTCGAGGCTGGCATTCTCTATGCACTGCAAAATTCAGCCGACGATGGACACTGTTTTCTGCCAAAATACGAACTCGTAAAAGGTGCTGCAGCGATGCTTGAAGTTGATGAAGAAAAAGTTGAGTCTATGCTAACCAATCTTGTTATCAAGGAAAAAGTCATTGCGGATGATGACCGTATCTATCTTCCGTGGCTTCATGTTGCCGAAACATCCTCAGCGGACATTATCGCTTCTTTAATGTCTGGTGAGGGTAGGGTTCACATTACGATGGCGGAGTCACTTGTAAACGAAGCGCAACGGGAATTGGGCATTGATTATACTGATGAGCAACGCCGTGCATGCGTGGATGCTTTTCTGAAAAAAGTGCTTGTCATAACTGGTGGACCGGGGACGGGTAAGACCACCATTCTTAAGGCGATAATTTTTATGGCCAAGCGTTTGGGAATTTCAGTTAAACTTGCAGCACCAACGGGCAGAGCTGCCAAAAGACTTGAGGAAGCAACCGGCGAAAGCGCGCAGACGATACACAGATTGCTTAAATACAATCCGGGTCTGGAAAAATTCGAATACAACAGGAGCAACCCGCTTCCAGTGGATATGCTTATTTTGGACGAGGTTTCAATGGTGGATGTGGTTTTGTTCTGGCGGGTTTTGCAGGCTATGCCTATGGGAGGAAATCTCGTGCTCGTCGGTGATGCTGACCAGTTGCCATCAGTGGGACCAGGAATGGTGCTCAGGGACCTTATCGCTTCGAAGGTTGTGCCTGTTGTAAGGTTGACGAAAATAATGAGACAAAGTGAGGAAGGACTTATAGTTCTTAATGCGCATAGGGTTCTTAAAGGATTTATGCCAATAGTAAGGAACAAACCCGATGATGACTTTTTTATGGAAGTAAAGACTGAGCCTGAGGATGCGCAGCGATCCGTTGTAGATTTCGTAACAAAGCGTATACCTAAAAGGTTTGGCTTCGACCCGGTTCGTGAAATTCAGGTCATAACACCGATGCACAAGGGGCGGTGTGGGGCGCGTGAGCTTAACGAAATTCTGCGTGACAGACTTAATCCAAACGCTCGTTCATCTAATTTGCCTTTCGCTGTTGGAGACAAAGTTATGCAGATAACCAATAACTATGAGCTCGGCGTTTTCAACGGAGAGTTGGGTATAGTAAAAGCCACAAACGGCGAGGACGAAATAATAGTAAGCTTCGATTTCGGTGATGTGGTTTACGATTCATCATACTTTAATCAACTGCAGCTTGCATATGCGATAACGGTTCATAAATCTCAGGGTAGCGAGTACGAGGCAGTAGTTCTGCCACTTCTTACGGAGCATTATGTCATGCTTGCCAGAAATTTATTATACACGGCTATAACACGGGCAAGAAAACTTCTGGTTGTGGTGGGCACATATAAAGCTTTGGCGATAGCGGTGAGAAACGACCGCCCTGTGAAAAGATATACGGCGCTTGCAGAACGAATAGCTAAAGTTCTTGCTGGAAGAGAACATTAGAAGTACTTTACAACTCCCACAAGGATTCCGAAGGGTTTATCGAGGATAAGGGGCATCTTGAATACCGTGTAGTTTTTGCCGAACTGACCAACCGTTCCAGTCGATATTCCGGCGAATACATCGGTGTTTGGGGCTCCGATACTATCAAGGTGGGCGACCACCGCACCTGCTATTCCAAGGCCAAGCTCGGCATAATTTATTGATGAGTTTATGTAGCGAAGAGATATTTGCGGACGAATCATGTAGCAAAAATGCTGCTGCCTCATAAGGTAAATTGCGTATCCCGCTCCTGCGCCGATCTCGTATCCTTCGTTATCGCCAGCGTAGAATTCCGGTATGTCAAGCCAGATGTCGAAAAATGTTTTCTCGCTCCAGCTCATCCTGTAAACTAAAGAGTTAGGTGTGGTCATATAGCCAACACCTATACCTGTCCTTTCAGGCGGCTGCGCAAAAAGTAGAGTCCACACAAATAAGATTGTCAAAAATACTATTTTTTTCATTGGCATCCTCCGGCTTTGGCGGCAGTGTTTATTCGACTAAAGTCCCAATTTTTTCGCCACGAACCACCTTAATAAGATTTCCTGGCACTGTGATGTTGAACACTATGATGGGGATTTTGTTTTCGCGTGCCATAGCAATGGATGTAGCGTCCATGATTCTAAGATTTTTCGTTAGTAATTCCTGGAATGTTATGTGGTCGTATTTTTTGGCGGATGAGTCCACCATGGGGTCAGCAGAGTATACTCCCTCAACTTTGGTGCCCTTAAGTATTACATCGGCCCCTATTTCTACCGCTCGCAGAGTTGCAGCGGTGTCGGTGGTGAAGTATGGATTTCCAGTTCCGCCAGCAAGAATAATGATTCTTCTTTTTTCGAGGTGTCTTATGGCTCTTCTTCTTATGAATGGTTCGCAGACCTGCTCAACCACTATAGCTGAGAGCACTCTCGTTTCTATACCTAACCTCTCGAGAGCGACCTGCATAGCGAGTGCGTTTATTACCGTCGCGAGCATGCCCATATAGTCGCCAGCGACTCGGTCGAAGCCGAATTTGGTTCCTGATATGCCCCTGAATATGTTTCCGCCACCTACCACGAGCGCTATGTCAACTCCCATGCGATGAACCTGTGCGATTTCATCGGCGAGCAGGTCTATAGCTTCGGCGTCGATGCCATGACGAAGCTTGCCACCAAATATCTCGCCCGAAAGTTTTAGAACAACTCGTTTGTATTTCGTCTTGACCATACCACCCCCTTCTTACTTATAAGAAAAAAGCGAGCCGAAAAAGCTCGCTTCCCAGTGTTTACCCACCGACTTCGAACCAGACGAATCGTTTTATTCCAAGTTTAGCGCCGACCTTTTCCCCGTAACGGTTTATTATGTCGATAACTTTTGTCTTGGCTTCTCGTATGTATTCTTGATTCAAAAGAGTTTGCTGCTCGATAAACTTTCTAAGCTTTCCTTCAACTATCTTTTGTATCGCTTTTTCGGGTTTACCCGATTGTTTGGCCTGCTCAAGATATATTTCGCGTTCTTTTTCAAGTGTTTCCTTTGGGATTTCATCCTCAGTAATAGCGAGTGGCTTTGAAAATGCTATCTGCATTGCGAGTTCGTTGGCCAGTTCAATGACCTCAGGTTTTTCAAGCGATGACGGGTCATCTGAGGTTATCTCAACCATAACTCCTATTCGGTTCCCGGGGTGGATGTAATAATGTATTATGCCGTTTTCTGACGCTTCAAGATAAGCTACTTTTGCCGGCTTTATGTTCTCGCCGATTTTGGATATGAGAATCTTTAATTCTTCCTCCACAGTTGATTCGTTCATTTTGGCGGAAAGGAGTTCTTCTGCAGAATTGATTTTATTTTTTAGGGCTATTTCCGCAAGCTTTTTAGCAGTTTTTACGAATAATTCGTTTTTTGCTACGAAATCGGTTTCCGTTGCGAGCAGAACCATTGCGCCTTGTTTCCTATCGCTGGAGAGAGCAGCTTCAATCCTTCCTTCCTTCGCCTCACGAGAAAGCTTCTTGGCAGCCTTTGCTATTCCAGCCTTCCTAAGGTATTCGGCGGCAGCTTCAAGGTCGCCATTTGTTTCCTTTAAAGCCTTTTTGCAGTCCATTATTCCTGCGCCTGTCATCTGGCGAAGTTGTTTTACCAGCTCGGCATTTATTTCTGCCATTATATTCCTCCTGATAGTTTATTGAGATTCTTTGCTTTCAGCGGATTCTTTTTTTGCTTTTTCCGCTTCAGTCTTATTTTGTTGGGATTGTTTTTCAGTCGATGATTCTACCCTTTCGGTTTTTGG
>JAGGRZ010000010.1 GCA_021159335.1 bacterium | reverse complement strand
TAGAATCGTGGTCGACCCGGAAGCCACAGATAGCGCGACACTACCAGCGGATGGCACATCGCGGACTTACATAGATGTCTGGGTCTACGATAGATATGGCAATCCAGTAACACCGTCAACAGCGGTAACATTTTCAACTGACCTGGGTTCCATAACTGATGTAGCATTCACCGACATCTCTGGACACGCAAGAGCCACATTCACATCTGCCTCTACCACTGGTGTAGCCACCATAACTATTCGCTGCGGCGAAAGAACCACCACAACCCAGATATTCCTCGAAGAGCTTGAAGCGAGATACATAGTCTTGCGTTCGTCAGCAGTGAGGATTATCGGCGACGGCACAAGCACGGCAACACTTACCGCAAGCGTTTACGACTCAGCGGGAACGCCTGTTTCCGACGGAAGCATAGTTGTTTTCGCGCAGGACACGAGCGCAGGCTACACACCCGGCATAATAACACCAACCATAGCAACCACAGTTGGCGGCGATGCAACGGCAACGCTTATAGCACCAGCTGCAAGCGGCAGAACGAAAGTTTACGCCTATGCAGGCGCTGTGGGTTCGTCTGTGGTCGACTCACTCATAATCGAATTCACAAGTGGACCTGCACAGATAATAATAATCGACACCACAGGGCTTATGAATATGGTCGCCGATGGCAGTCAATTCGAGGTCAGGGCTCATGTTTACGATGCATTCATGAATCCCGTGGCTATCGGCACGCCTGTCCACTTCACCACAACGAGAGGAACCATAGACTCCCTAAGCTATGTGTCCAGTTTGGATGGACTCGTTATAACCCACATTTCAAGCCATAGCGCTGGTCCCGGCTTAATAACGGCAACGGCTGACTCGGCAACGGCGGTGGCCTCGATAAACTTCAATGCCGTTGAGGGTAACTGGATTGAAGTGGTCGCGGTCCCGAACCGCCTTACTGCCGATGGTGTATCGACATCCGAGATAACCGCGATACTTCTCGACACAACGGGCGGACTGTTCACGCCTGTATCAGAAGGGACACCAATTCGATTCTCATTGAGAGGACTGGGAATGCTTTCATCAACCATCGCATATACCTCGGGGGGGAATGCATCGGTAACACTCACCGCTGGCATCCGGGTTGACACACTCGTTGTCATAGCCATAGGTCCCATATTGCCAAGCGGGGATACGCTTATGGACTCGGTGGAGGTAATTCTGGTTCCAGGTGAACCCCACAGGGTTGAGTTCATAACATCCATGCTTCATGACCTGCCCGCAAATTGTGTCGACACGGAACTCGTCGCGGTAAGGGTTCTTGACGCCAAGGGGAACCTCGTCGGGGCAGGTTACGATGTTACTTTCAGCACCACAAAGGGTGCCATAACCACGACATCGGCTACCAACGATACTGGATACGCTTTTGCCGTTTATACCGCGAGCTGCACCGCTGGTGTTGCTCTGGTCACAGCCACCTGTGAGGGGCATTCAGCGAGCGCAGCAATAACCCTCTTTCCGCTTACGGCTGACTCGATATCACTTTATGTATGGCCGAAACAACTTATTGCCAATGGCACTTCTCATGCAGACCTGGTCGCCACTGTTTACGACTCAACCGGGTCACCCGTGTCGGCTATGACTCTTGTATCGTTCACATCTACCAAGGGTCATGTCACCCCATCCATAGCACGAACAGCAAGCGGGACAGGACAGGCAACGAGCACACTGTATTCCGCCACGAGCGTTGACACTGCAATAGTAGTCGCGATAAGCGGTTCAGTTGCTGATACGGACACCGTGGTTTTCGTCGCTGGTCCGCCAGCGCACATAACATTATGGGCATCAGATTCTACAATACTTGCCGATGGGACTGATTCTGTTAGAATTTACGCCGAGGTAAGAGATTCATTCGGAAATATCGTTTCGCCAGGAACACCCGTCACATTCAGCTCAACCATGGGAACGATATTAACCGATGCTTATACTGACAGCAATGGCGTTGCCACGTCCATGTTCCATAGCGGGCATTCACCAGGCTGGGCGGTAATAACTGCAACAAGCGGAAGCGCAACCTCAACAATGCTTATTCAAATAATTCCAACCGATGTTGGCACTGTTATAGTAGATGTTACGCCGACATCTATCGTAGCCAACGGCACCGATAGCGCAGTAGTTATAGTAACCGTCAGGGACACGCTCGGTATGCCGATATCCGACGGCACACCAGTCTACCTTAGCGGAATAAACCTCGGACTGCTTGGCGCATACAACGGCACGACATCAAGTGGGCAGTTCCGAACGAGCATCCACTCACAACTCAGCGTTGGTCTGGACACACTCATTGTTACCTGCGGCGGCAAAACTGCACAAGCTGTGGTGACATTCGTTCCTGGACCGCCAGCCAACATAGTTCTTCAACCCAATAGAACGAGCCTTATAGCCAACAACAGCGATACAACGCTGATAACAGCCACAGTCACGGATGCAGGTGGCAATCCTGTCGGAGCTGGAACAGTGGTAAATTTCACCATCGAGCCCACCAGTCGCGGGGCGATATGGGCGGTTGGAGTTACCGACAGCACCGGACGATGCATTTCAGTGTTCACAGCGGGCACCTCGCCAGGCAATGTCGCGGTCCACGCTACCTCAGGGTCAGCGGAGGGTGTGTGTATAATCCAGCTCGTCCCAACTGCATTGGCTGAGATAGACATATCAGCAGGCGCACTATTCCTTCCCAGCAATGGCACCGCTACAACGAGTCTTTCCGCTTCGGTTTACGATAGCATGGGTTTCGCAGCACCGGACAGCACACCAGTAAGGTTCGCGAAGACAGGTGGCTCGGTTTCAGCGAACATTTATCCTACTCTCGCCTGGACATCCTCAGGCGTTGCCACATCGGAGATTATGGCGCCCATAGTGTCGGGTCCATGCTCTGTTTACGCTTACATTGACACTGGTGCAGGCTATCTTTACAGCGAGACGCTTGTAATAACATTCACACCGGATACATCGAGGAGATTTAGCTTCATGCCCTCATCGCTTACACTGCCCGCTGACGGCGTTAGCTCCGAGATTTGCACGGTACTCGTTACCGACAGATTTAATAACCTTATTTCAAGCGAGACAGTGACACTCTCCATGTCCCCAGCCGAGCTTGGAAGTGTCACCCCCACTATGGTCGTTACAGATTCAGCGGGTAGAGCCACCTTCACGGTTCGTTCACCACGGCACATCGGCAATGCATATGTGGAAGGCACAGTTGGCGGAAATGTTGGTCATCTGCCGGTGGAATTCACTGCTACAACAGCAGATACGATAATATTGGTGGCGCTCCCGAGTCGAATTCCGGCCGACGGTCACAGCACTACTCAGATAAGAGCTACAGTTCTCGACTCCTCAGGAAGACCCATATCCGACGGAGTTACAGTGGCGTTTTTCACCGATTTCGGGTATGTGGTTCCGTCCGATACGACCCACGATGGGCTTGCATTCTCGACGCTCACGGCTGCGGACACGGCATGCACCGCAACGATAATGGCTATTTGCCAGGCAGAGACAGCAGAAGTTAAGGTTATATTCACAGCTGGTGAACCGAGCGAAGTTAATGTTTACTTCTCGCAGGACTACGACACAGTAGGCAGCGGTACTATCGATTCAGTTTACGGGCAGGTTCTCGATACCCTTGGCAATCCCGTTGGCGAGGGAACATTGGTCAGGTTATGGCTTTCAAGCACAGGTTTGCCAGAGGACACCTGCGGTGGAGGCGGTGACATTTGCAGCCTCGGAACTATGGCTGACTATTCCGTCCTTACTGACGCAAGCGGAAGGTTCAAGACATACTTTACTCCGGGCACGAAATCGGGGGCTATTTGGGTTTTCGCACAGGCCGGGGATGCTGTCGGCAGCGATAACATGATATTGTTACCGCAGATCGCTCACACCGAAAGCATCGATGTGGACAGAAACCACATATATGTTAAAGGTTCAGGAAACATAGACCACGCCGTTTTGACAGCATACATTTACGATAGATACAACAATCCTGTAAAAGACAGCACAAAAGTTATATTCTGGTTCACCAATTACCCCGGTGGCAGCGACCCGCTTCGTCAACCATCGCTTGAACCTTCACATCCCACGCTCGGGCAACTGTGGTCTGACACAGTATATACGCTTGGCGGCAGAGCCAACATCACAGTAAGAGCAGGCAAAGCTTCAGGCGTTGCTTTGGTGAGGTCCTCGGTGCTTGATGGCTCAGGAATAATATCCGAAGCACCAAGAATAACGATATCGAGCGGATTGCCGCACTACATCTCGGTTTCGCGTGCGAAATGTAATGTCAAAGGTTGGGAAAGAGACGGCGTCTCGGACTCAATCATGGTCATGGTTCTCGACTCTATGGGCAACCCAGTGCCCAACGCCGCCGTTTACTTCACCACTGATGAAGGAATGATAATAGGCAGTGCGACCTCTAACGACTCAGGCTTTGCATCATCAATATGGTACTCCTCCAATCCACGCGGCGACGGGATAGTGTGGGTCAAGGCATCCACGCGAGGCGACTCCTCTTCAAGCTGTGGTGGAACTCCCGGATGGGTTTGCGACAGCGTATGGTTCTACAACTCAGGACCTGTAACATCAATAACATTGGTTACCAATCCCTCAACTGTGAATGCCGATGGCTCAAGCCATTCCACAGTTAGAGCTATACTTCAGGACATAAACGGCAATCCAGTTACAGCGGACTCGGTCAGGTTCACAACAACTGTAGGCACGATAACAACTCCTGTGATTTCAGTAGGTGAATGCACCATTAGTTACGCTGAAGCCACCTACACCAGCGCTACAGTAACTGTAGATAATTATTGCTCAAGCACACAGGTTGCAGCAGCTACTGTGCAGGCACAAGCCGGTTATGCCTCCGCGACGACGACCATCACCCTCAACGGTGGCGATTGCAGTTCGTCCAATTCCTCGATAAGCGCACCTTCGGAAGTTATAAGTGGCGGAACATTCAGCGTTATAGTCAATGTGAAGGATGTCTGGGGCAATCCTATCTGTGGCCAAAGTGTAACTCTGGTAAGCGCTTACGGCGCATCTATATCACCGTCATCAGCCACCACCAATTCGACAGGCAGCGTATCGTTCAGCGTTACCGCACCAGGTGGTCTTACTGACGATGTAACGGACATTATCACAGCCAATTTTGGCGCGTGCGCCGTTTGGACATCTGTCACATACAAAGCACCGTAAATTTGTCGTTACGGAAAAATAGCCGGAGGACACGATGAGAAAAGCAGTAATATTAATAATCCTTCTCCTCTTGGTTGCAAATACATTTCCCCTATCGGCGACCAACCCCGTTTACATATGTCCGCCAAGGAGATTGCTTCTTGTATCGGCAGAATATTCATATACTACCGTTCCCTTTTCGGGGCAGGCGGGTCGAGCAATTTTTTGGTCACAGCGTCTCGGGATTCACTTTTCGCACACATGGTTCAAAATTCTTGAACTTGGACTTATAGTAGGCGGCGCCGACCTTAACTTACGCGTCCCTGGATTAGCTGAGATAAACGGCAGCTGGGAACTTATGGCAGGCGCGAAAGCAAGACTCCAATACAGCCAGAGACTCAGAACGAGAAGGACGAGGTTCCTCGCAACGATAAACGCAAGATTCGCCCTTATAAGAACTCGTGGAAACACATTTATAACACCCTTAAACTACAGCGTTTATTACAGCTGGCGCGAATATTGTTTGGATGGGGTGGGTGCTATAAGATACAAAAATGTTGCTTTTGCCGGCGGAATAAGATTAATATATGTTGATGCACTCGGCACATGGAAACCACAAACTCCGACCGCATACAGGCGATATTCAGGGCATTTTACGAGCCGAACCGTTGTAAAACCAATATTAGGATTTAACTGGGAAATAAAAGATAACTATGTCTTCGATGTTGAAATTTACCCTATCCCCTGGCGAAAAAACGAAAGCGGATTTACTATCGGTTTTTCTAATTATCGCTGAGGTATTAGCAATTCTTTCAACTCCCAAGGCAACTTTCGCAAAACCCTTTGAAAAAGCCATTTTCTGGGAATCCACACCATCAGAGATACGCGACTTTCTATTCCTCGTTAAAAACCTTTGCGACGATGGCGACACAATAGATGCGATCGTCGTGCTCAATATGCTGAATCAAATCGACGACAGCCTTGTCGACAGATGGGCAAGCATCTTGACAATACTTCTTGCCAACGAGCAACCGAAGGAATTTGAAAGAACAACCTGGGGGAAAATATACTTAGCCAGAAAACTTATCATTGCATCTCCCGAATCAGCAAAAACAATACTAAGAAAGCTATCCACGATCGATGACTACACAATCCAGGCGGTAACGGAATACCTTCTTGCCGTGCTTCACATCAAGCTCGGTCAACTCGATTCAGCTAAACTTGTTCTCACATCGCTTGCCAAAAATTTCGGCGACATACCGATAATGGGCGAAGTGCTCTTCAGACTTGGGTATCTCAATTTACTCTCTGGTGACTATAAGGCATCTGATTCATTGTTTTCGCTTGCGCAAGAGGTTTACGGCAGCCAAGAAAGCTGGTGGAACGATGAGGCACTTTTTTTGCAAACTATAGCCCTCATAAAGCTTGGCGAGATAGACAGCGCCAAAACTGTAAGCGAGAAAATACGCTCAGAAAGCCAGTATAGAAAGATTTCAACAAGTATAGTGCGTGCCTACGAAAACCAATTCGACACAACAAAAATCGACTCACTTCCCGAGGTAATTCGGGTTGACCTTCTTATCCATCGAGGTTGGGAGTTGCTCGACAACCATCGCTATAAGAGTGCACTAAGTCTTTTTCAGAAAGCTTTGTCGGTATGTAGCGGCAAATCATGGGAAGCCTCGATATTCGCTGCCGAAGCTGCTTATAAATCGAGGGATTACGAACTTGCGGCTAAACTTTACAGTAAAACTTACCCTTCACACATCGCGCCTTACGCTAACTGGGGGCTTGGCTGGTCGCTATTCAGGCTTGGGAAACTCGACAGCGCCCGGAAAATCTTCACCAAACTATCGCGGGAATCGACATTCTCCCGCTACACCGATTACGCCATAGCGAGGACCTATTATGCACAAAGACAATACGACGAATGCGAAAAAATCCTTTCGGATTACATTAAAAACTGCGAATTCAGATGTCTTAGCGCAAGCTATTATCTTTTTCAGTCCCAGCTTTGGCTCGACGAGATCGACAAAGCCCTCGCAACATGCAAAACGATAATAAAAAAGTACCCGGGCACATTCAATGCCTCAAAAGCGGCATTGGTCCTCGCAAAAACACTTTTCGAAAGGGGGCTTTACGAAGAGCTTATCGACATATCCGAGAATTACGCTGACAAACTTCACGGAATAAGAAAGGACTCACTTATACTGCTTTCGGAGAGAGCAAAATACAAAATCGGAATCTACAAGGACCCGATGGAAATTCTCGATGGGTTTTCTAAAAAATGTCCCAAAAGTCCTTTAACGAGGAAACTTTTGCTTCAGACCGCTATCCAATGCGAGGAGCACGGCAGATTCAGGGATGCCATCTACTTTTACACGAAGGCAATCTCAAAAAGCGCTGCTAAAGACAGTGTGTGGGCAGAGGCTAATCTCGGCATAATAAGGTCAAGTCTCGTTATAGGGGATGAGATAACAGCCCGGCAAACTATAAATAAACTTAACGAATTAAACGAAAATGGTTGGTATCTGCGAGGTCTTTTCGAGCTTGCAAAATGGTTCTACAACGGCAACGATAAAGACTCCTGCGCCATAATGCTTAATAAAATACGGTCTTTTCACACAGACGACATCGTGAGCGATAGTGCACTCCTATTTCTTGCAAAACTTTATCACGAACAAGAATACTACAGCGAGGAAGCAAACATTCTTGCTCATCGCCTCGACAGCATGAAGAAAAGCGACCCTCTTTATTCTGCCTATGCGGAAAATTTTGTAATATGTCTGTGGAACATGGGTTTTAAAGACTCTGCTTTATCAGCGGCATTTTTGCTCTCGAGAGGCAAGCATGAATCCTCGTGCGGAATTCTTCTTAAAGGAGCCGAACTCGCTTTGGACGAAGGTGAAATAAGCATAGCTGGAAAGCTTATGGACAGCCTGCTTGCAAAAGACTGCAAGGATTTACCTACGGACTTCATGTATAGGATGGCTAATGCATATGTATCCCTTGACAGAATAAAAACAGCAAGAAAACTTTACACTGAGCTTATTAAAAAGTATCCCGACGACACATTAGCGAACAAGGCTCGCGAAAGAATGAATGAACTTTCAGAGTAGCTGCGAGGTGATATGAGCAAAATCATCAAACTACCTGAGGAAATAGCTAACAGAATTGCGGCAGGTGAGGTCGTCGAAAAACCGGCTTCGGTGTTGAAAGAATTAATCGAGAACTCCATCGACGCCAATGCCGAATTTATTGAGTGCATTCTTGAGGAAGGTGGTAAAAAGCTCGTTCAGGTTATAGACGATGGCGAAGGTATGACACCTGAGGACTTGAGACTGGCACTTGAACGACACGCTACGAGCAAAATTCACTCCAAAGAAGACCTTATGGCGATACAAACGCTTGGTTTCCGCGGTGAAGCTCTGCCTTCTATCGCCTCGGTGTCTCACCTCGAGATAATATCGCGAACACAAGACGCCGAGCTCGGTTATAGAATAGTTGTCGACCACGGACAGGTAGTTGATGAAGGCGAAGTCGGAACTCAGAAGGGGACGATAGTAACGGTAAAGGAGCTTTTCTCAAAAGTCCCAGCCAGAAGAAGATTCCTTAAATCGGAACGGGCGGAATATGGAGCATGTGTTGAATGGTTCACAAAATTGGCTTTAGCCAACCCATACATAACTTTCAGACTCGAACATAATGGGGTCGAGCAAGCATACTATCCATCTGCAGAAAGCTACAAGGAGCGCATAGAACAGATATTCGGGGCGGAACTCGTTGACAACTTGCTTGCCATCGAGGCAGAATACGACGAATACACCATTTTTGGGTTTGTTAGCAAACGGACATTCCATCGAGGAAGACCCGACGAGCAATATATATTTTTAAATAATCGTCCCATAAAGAGCGCCCTCATCTCAAGCGCAATAAGACAGGCATACAGGGAATTTATTCCGCCAAGGCGCTATCCAGTGGCTTTTCTGTTCATTGGTTCGCCACCCGAATTAGTCGATGTTAATGTTCATCCTGCCAAGCTTGAGGTAAGATTCAGGCGAGAGGAAGCTGTTTTCAGACTGGTTTACGGCTCAATAACGAAAGCGTTGGGAAGTATCGCTGCTCCAGCAAGAGAGCCGAGACCCATAACACTTATGCCACCGCAATCTTCAACACAGCTTGAGCTTGACCTCCCCATCCCAAAAACATCAGCGAGAACGCCCATGCCAACTGCTATGGAATCGCAGATTATAGAGGTTCTATCGACAATCGACGAAACTCAAACGAAAGATGCAGAGCAACCTAACATAATGCAGGTTCTTGATACCTACATAGTGATACCAGTAAGTGACGGAATGTATGTTATCGACCAACACAGCGCTCACGAACGCGTTCTTTATGAGCGTGTGCTTCAGGCCATTAGCGGCGAAACTCTTTTCGGACAAAGGCTTCTTTTCCCGATAGAAATAGCACTTCCTCCACAGCAAATGTCAACGATAGCGAAGATATTACCACAACTAAGCAAAATAGGCTTCGAGGTTGAGGTAAAAGATGTTAATCGTATAAGTATAACTGCTATTCCACCGTTCCTGCGCAACTCGGATATAAAAGACATCATAAATGGGCTTATCGATGACCTCGCAGAAAAAATCAACGAAGAGACACCATCGATAATATCGGAACTGGCAGCAAGCATAGCCTGTCATTCCGCTATAAAAGCTGGCAGAAAGCTTTCACGAGATGAGATGCTGGCGCTTTTTGAGCAACTTTTCGCCTGCGAACAACCGTTCAGGTGTCCTCACGGAAGACCAACCATAATAAAATTCACCAAAAGCGAATTCGAGAAAATGTTTGGAAGACATGGCTGACGCGGTATAAAACTATTGCTACACATGTATCAGTAAGGGGGACTAATCACATCACCTTGATAAATGGGGGGCATTCATTCTGTTTATTTTCAGCTAATTGTGGGGATTAGCTTACTCAGAGTTTCTCAGCGCTTCGGCGGCTGACTCTGGCGGCACAGGATTAATGTAGAACCCCGAACCCCACTCAAAACCCGCTATCTTGGTAAGGCGCGGAATTATTTCAAGGTGCCAGTGCCAATCATAGGGCAATGTTTCCCAGTAGAATGGCCTCCCTGGGCGGTAAACTGTGTTCGGTGCTGTGTGCAACATGAAGTTGTAAGGCGGATTGTTAAGCACCCGCTTTAACCTTCCGAGAATGTCTTTTAAAGCATCTGCGAACGCCCACAGGTCCTCATCAGAGGTTAGCGAAAAGTCGTGATGATGGTATCTCGGAAGAAGACATATTTCAAACGGGAATCGGCTTGCGAATGGGCAAAATGCTACGAACCGCTCTTTAACGAACACTATTCTCTCCTCAAGCGCCATCTCCTGATTTATTATATCGCAGAAAAGGCAGCGTTCTTTTTGAAGATAATGCTCTTTTGCTGAGTCGAGTTCAGCGGCAACCGTTCTGGGCGTTATGGGTGTTGCTATAAGCTGAGAATGAGGATGTCCAAGACTGGCACCAGCCACAGCACCGTAGTTTTTGAATATAAGCACATAGCGTAAACGCTGGTCCTTGTGCAGATCTGAAATTCGCTCGCGGTAGGCTTTAACAATGTTGAACACATCCTCCAACGGCATATCCCCAATATGGGCGTTGTGGTCGGGGGTCTCAATTATAACCTCGTGCGCACCTATACCGTCTATAATGTCATAAATTCCCAATCCTCGTCTGTTAAGTTCACCCTCAACCTTAAGCACAGGGAACTTGTTAGGTATAACTCTGAGCTTCCATCCAGGGGAATTGGGCTTACTGCCTTCCTCGCGCACGGCATATATTTCCGGCGGAGTTCTGTCCTCGTTTCCCGGGCAGAACGGACAAGCTATAGGGCTTGTTGGCTTAACAGTCTCCTCGTGAGCGAATTCCTTGGGACGCTTTGCTCTCTCAGCCGCTATTATAACCCATCTTTTCTGCACAGGGTCGTGTCTTAGCTCAGACATGCCTCACCCCTCATCTCTGGTTAGCTTAAAATAGTCGTCAGTCGTTTTTGTCACCAGTTTTTTAGCAATAAGTGCATCTATAGCTTTTCTCGCCTCATCATATGTTACAGCAAGCGCATCAGCTATGTTTTCGAGCTTTTCGGGTCTCCGCATCAGAATCTCGAGCACTTTCTCAGCAAGGTTTGCTAATCTCTCAACTTTCGGCTGAACTGCCCTAAACTTACCAACAACTCTGCATCTTTCGCCAAACAGCCTGCAAGCAAATTCTACCCGCTCCATCTCAGGCGGTTTTACCCAGCTTTCCGCCGGCGGCCTAATGGGAAGATTGATGTCGATAAATTCAAATGGAATGCCATCAAGTAGTTCCGCAAGCTTTCTGAGATGCTCATCTGAATCGTTAATTCCAGCAACAAGCATCACCTCCGCCCAGATGCTTCCACCAAAAACCTCCGCAAACTTCTTTACCCCCTCAATATGCCGCTCGAAGGTAGCTGATGGATGTGGTCTGTGCAGTTTTATGTAGGTTTTCCGGTCAGCAGCGGCGACAGTCGGGACAACAAGGTCAGCCAACATAAGCGCCTCGCGAACCTCCTTGCGCCAAAGTGTAGTGCCGTTGGTTAGCACGCAAACTTTCTTTTCGGTAAATTCATCCTTTATGAATTTGATTAATTCACCTATGTGTCTCCAAAGAGTCGGTTCACCGCTACCGGAGAATGTTATGTAGTCAGCTTTTCCACCGGATGTGAAGAATTCCGCCAGCTCGCTTTTGACTAAATCGGGATTTACGCCATCAATAGTTGATTCTGCGCTAACAGTTGGTGCCCTTCCAAGCTGGCAATAAATGCAGTTATGAGTGCAAGTTTTCTGCGTGAACGGGTCTATTCCCAGCGAAAGCCCAAGCCTTCGCGATGGAACCGGACCGTAGATAGTTTTCAATGATTCATGCTCCATTTCAAATAAGCACCTGCAATATAAATCCTACAACAACAGGTATTGTGAAATTGTCATCTATTATAACTGAAGTCAACTCCAAAATTGCAGCAAGAACTGCTCCCAAAAGGTTGTAGCCAATACCAATGCTTGGGAATGCTAAACCAGCCAAAAAAGCGCTGACAAAAAAAGCTATAGTCCCCTCAAGAGTTCGCCTTCTCACCCGTCCTTCCATAACCCTTTCGTCATAGACGACATACTTTCCGCGATGCTTTCCCACGATCGCAGCGAAGGTATCGCCCACTATAGCATAAGTTATCGCAAGGCTTGCGATTCTCGTGTCGTAAAGGAAGAGAGCCATAGTGCTGCCAAGCAGAAGATAAGTTGCCCCTGATAAAGAGCGAAATTCCCATCGACGATACATTTTGCCCCATGTCTTGTAGAATTTTTGTCGAGCCTTTTTGCTGAATATTCTCAAAAGGTCGTGAATGAAAAAAATAGCAGTAGCCGCCGTTATGAGTATAAGGCTCAAAGTTTTTGGGAAACGCATGGCTCCAATAGGTATGATAAGCGCAACAAGATTAAGCGACTTTCTTATGACCTCATCCCATACACCAGATTTCATCGGCCACTCCTTTTACACGGCACTTTGGAATAAATTGACCCCGGCGGATGAGGAACCTGCTCGATGGTTTTCGTGAAAAGTTCCTTTTTCCTTTTTTTATTAGCTATTTTAGCTCCCACAAAAGAGCCATAAATATCACCAAGATAAAATACAACACCAGTAACAGCCATAACCACTGCGAATCCCCTATCTTTCTTCCAATAGGAAGCAGCAAGTCCTGCCGGCACAGCAACTGTTATGAAGCCAAAAAGGGCATCTCCCCAGTGTCCTACATAACCTCTTCCGAGGCCGGGCGCAAGAGCAGAAAATAGCGCTGCAAAATAAGGGTTCTTATCGTGCATAGCCAGCCCCTGACGGCATCGCTGAAGCAAAAAGCTTATACTTCCCGAAATGATGGTTGTATCTGACTTATCGAGGAATGATGAAAAAATTTCAGATGCGCGCTTATAATCGTTTTTCGCCAGATTAGCCCAGCCAAGGAGATATCGCATTGCTGGGTCAACAGTGTCGGGATGAGCGATTATCGTATCATACTGCCCCACATAGAAGTAAGTCAAAGCTTTTCTATATTCCGCGATTCGAGAAAGTGCAGGATACTTTTCACCAAGCCTTTCGTAAAGTTTCCTCGCTGCCGTGTATTCTCCCGCTCTCTCCTTGGACAAAGCCGCCATGAAAAGCGCATACTGAGCGCAACTATCGTCAGGATAGACGAGGTAAAATCTTAAATACTCCACCGCAGCCCTCTCGTAGTCGCCATCTCCAAACAGATAGTCCGCAAGCTTTAGAACCTCGCTTTTCCCCATCGGGCATGGTGATACCTCACTGAGCGGGGCTGAGCTTGATTGTGCGCAAAGCAACGATGCAAAAAACAATGTCAAAAGCAACGATGTTCTTCGAAAAATATTCATTTTAAAAATTGGTTTGGTCAAATTTAGTCAACATCAATGATAAAATCAACAACAAAAGCTTTCTGGAGCGAGAAAGATTGCTTATCTTACTTTATGCGTCAGAGAAGCCAAAATGGCATTATAGTTCGAAAGACGCGTTACAGGGAAAGCAGTCTTATAGTTAGTGCACTGATGGATAGTGGTGAGCTTATATCGTTCATATTCAAAGGTGCGCTCAAAAGCAGGTCACTCATATCACCACGGATAATACCATTCGCGGTGCTTAAATTCACATTTTATCCAAAACCTGATAGAACAATTTTTACAGCATCGGATGTCAAAGTGGTTGAGGACTTCGGGATTGCGGACGCAGACTTTCAAAATCAGAAAAAAGCAGCCAAATTCATCAACTATGCGAGTGCAGCGGTTCGCCACGGCGACAAAATCCCCGAAATATACGAACTTTTAACGAGCTTATTTAGGCAATGGCGCGCGATTTACGGTGTAGACGAAAGAATTCTTGAAGCTGGATTTATGCTTAAAATACTTCTTTTCTCGGGGCTTAAGCCAGCGTTAACAAACTGTGCAGTTTGCGGAAAAGAATTAAGTGAAGCACAGAGGTTATGGTTCTCGCCGTCAGCGGGAGGATTCATATGCGAGAGATGCCCTAAGCCTGCGGATTCGATAAAAACGGACGCGGAAAAGGCTCTGGCAATGGAGAAACTAATAAACACACCATTTAAAAAATATGATAAATTAAGTATTGCGAATCCTGAGATTTTATTTGATTTTACCAAAAAGTTCTGGAACTATCACATCGGAGAGGTGTCAGGTGCAAAAGCCAGACGAAAAAATACTTATAGTCGAGGATGACAAGGCGCAACTTGAAACGCTTGCCGAGATATTATCTCCACTCGGGAGCATACTAACAGCCGAAAGCGGAAGTGAAGCGCTCGACATAATCAAGCAAGAGCAACCAGCAGTCGTTGTCGCGGACCTCGTGCTTCCGGGCAATGTCGACGGACTCAAAATACTTAGGTTCACAGGTGAAGCGACGCCTGAAACACCGGTCATACTAATAACAGGACACGCTACAGTTGAGACAGCGCTTGAGGCGATGAAATCTGGAGCATACGACTACCTCATGAAGCCAATAGATATAAGACGACTTCGTGCGCTCGTTCAAAAAGCTCTTGAGAGATACCGATTAGCCACCGAAAAGAAAAGGCTTCTCGAAGCTATCGAAAGCGATACAGTATTCATGGGAATGGTGGGCGTTTCAGAGGGTATGCGAGATGTTTTCAGGAAAATAAGCGCCGTGGCACCCACGGATACCACAGTTTTGATAATTGGAGAGAGCGGCACGGGGAAGGAACTCGTTGCAGAGGCTATTCACAAATTATCGAACAGACCGGGCAAACTCGTTAAAATAAACTGCTCAGCCATACCGGAACACCTTCTGGAATCGGAATTATTCGGCTACGAGAAAGGAGCATTCACAGGGGCATTAAGGCGAAAACCGGGCAAATTCGAGCTGGCAAATGGAGGCACACTGTTTCTTGACGAGATAGGCGACATGCCACCAGCACTTCAATCAAAACTTTTGCGAGTTATCGAAACGGGCGAGGTCGAGCCGCTTGGCGCTACATCCGCCAAGAAGGTCGATGTGCGAATAATAGCAGCCACAAACCAGGACCTCGAAAGACTTATGAAAGAGGGCAAGTTCAGGCAAGACTTATATTTCAGGCTGAGAGTTTTCGTCATAGAAATTCCGCCTCTCAGGAAAAGGCGAGAGGACATACCGATACTGGTCTCCTATTTCCTCAGGCAAATAAGCGCGAAACTTGGCAAAAAAATAACGAGCTTATCCAAGGATGTTATGGATGCATTTATGGAATACGATTGGCCCGGCAATGTTCGGCAACTTAGAAACGCACTCGAGGAAATAGCTATTCTTGCCGAAGGAGAAACTATAAATGTTCTCCCGACTTTTATTGAAAAAGAGGCTATAAAACCAAGCCTTGAGGGCAAAACGATGGAGGAAATAGAGCGCGAGGCTATTGCATTGGCGCTTAAAAAAACGGGGGGAAACAGAGTTAAAGCTGCAAAAATGCTTGGAATAGGAACGAGAACACTTTATCGTAAGATTGAAAAATATGGTTTAGAAAAAGAGGGGAAAAATGATTAGCAAGGAAGAACTGGAATACCTCGTGCGCAAGACAGTCGAAAAGTTAGGCGATAAGGTTGACCCGAAAACGGTTGCGGAAATAGTCAAAGCTGAGGTCGAAAAACTTGAAAGCGGCGAGAAAAAGAGCGAGGTCACAGTGCCGCCGGAAATACAAAACCTTGCCCAAAAACCGGTGGAACCGCCGAAAACACAGCAAAATCAAGAGCGAATAATTATCTCCGCCTTCGGCATAAACAGACCCGGAGTCGTAGCCACCATATCATCGATTCTTGCGAAACACAATGTGGACATAGTGGACATATCGCAGAAAATTCTTCAGGAGTTCTATTCACTTATAATAATAGGCAACATAGCAGGATGCGACTGTGATTTCAACACCCTCAAGCGGGAACTCGAAAACTCTGCAAGCCAGTTCGGCGGGAAAGTATTCGTGCAGCACGAGGAGATTTTTAGGGCTATGCACAGAGTTTGAGTCTCCCATCATTAACCTCGAAGAAGAAAGGGGAGGTCATGATAGAGGACATTGTGGGTTCAAGAGTAGTTATAACCATAGCAAATCCCCACATCCAAGATTGGCAACTCAGACCAAAAGTTGAGATACTCGAAAGGAGCACTATAGCTATAGTTGCGAAAGTCGTTGCTACTGACGAACTCGGCATCTGGATAGAACACTCAGAATACCCTATAAGTTTTGATGGTGAGGGACGACCACGAAAGGAGAAAGCAAACATCCTCATCCGTTACGAGTTCATAACTTCCATAGCCTATTTCCCCAACCTTCCCAAAGAGAAAGCAGGCGTAGAACATAAAATCGGGTTTCTTGAGCGTAAGGAATGAAAATAAACAAACAATTCGGGCGCAATCTACGATTTCTTCGCTATGCTTCCGGCATCATTATGCGCGGAAATGGCCTTTCGCAAAATGAACTCGCAAAAAAGCTGGGTGTAGCAAGAAAAACCATAGTGTTCTGGGAAAGTGGACAGGTTCCATCGGCAAGGAAATTGACTGAACTGTGCGAATTCTTCTCGCACCATCTGAAACTCGAGGAACCCATCACTCCCGACGACATGCTCACCAAAAACATAGAGGACTATTTCATGGTCGTCCCTGAGCGAGGCGAGGTCCATCGGGTCAAGCCAGAGTTCAAAAAATTCCTGCGTGACCTTTATGCGCGCGCTGACAAGCTAACCCCAAACGACCTCGAGAAGATAATGAAAATAATTGACGAACTGTTGCGTTAGCTCAAATGTTGAGCTGTAAAATTTAAAACCAATGCCCATCGAAAACTTATCGATTCTCTAATATTGATTAATCAAAGGGAAGTTTTTGGCAGTTTTTGCCGACCACCACCAACTAAACATCTTCTTCGGCAGGTTCCTCGTGAGTTTCCCCGGCTGATTTTTCTGGTTCGGGTTCCTTGGGTTTTTGCGTTTCGGCGGAGACTTCTTCTGGCTTCTCGCTTATTATCCTTCTTATCCCAAGCTCGTGTTCGCGAAGGATGGTATTTATTCGGGCTATATCTTTTTTTATCTGTCTTATTCGCCTCGGATTGTCAAGCGTCTTTATCGCAGACTGCATCCTCAGATTGAACCACTCCTCTATTAGGAGCTTTTTTTGCATAATAAGCTCTTCTCTGGTCATATTTCTGAGCTCATACATTTTCATAGCACATTACCTCCCTCGCGACCACGAACGATAAATTTGGTCTTTATCGGGAGTTTTCTCGCAGCGAGCTGAAATGCTCTGAAAGCTTGCTCCTCCGTGACACCTGCCACCTCAAATAGTATTTTGCCCGGTTTAACGACAGCCACCCAGTATTCGGGATTGCCTTTACCCTTTCCCATACGCGTTTCCGGTGGACGCTTTGTATAGGGTTTATCGGGGAATATGTTAATCCAAAGCTTTCCAACGCGTTTAAGATAACGGGATATAGCCACACGAGCAGCCTCGATCTGCTGGGCGGTTATCCATGCTGGTTCGAGCGCCTTCATGCCGAAATCGCCGAAAACAAGCCTATTGCCCCTGGTGGCTTTGCCTTTTAATCTTCCACGCTGTTGCTTTCTGTATTTTGTTTTTCTTGGCTGAAGCATTACTGTCCTCCCATTTATCTGGAGCCTCTTCCGCGCGAACGCCTTCCGCCCGAGCGTCTCGTGAACACATACGGTCTTGCAGGTCTTCTCTCGCGCCGCTCAACCTTCAGCGCCTTCTCCCAGTATTCGTGCATACCACCAAGAATATCACCTTTGTATATCCAGACTTTAACGCCAACAGTGCCATATGTCGTGAATGCCGTGGCTCTCGCAAAGTCTATGTCAGCCCTAAGTGTATGCAACGGTATTCTTCCGTCCTTGTATTCCTCCGAATGAGCTATTTCCGCACCGCCAAGCCTGCCCGAGCAACGGATCTTTATCCCCTTCGCTCCCATTCTCATTGCAGCAGTTATAGCGCGCTTTATCGCTCTACGATGATTTATCCTGCCCTCGATCTGGCGAGCAATGCTTTTCGCAACAAGGTAAGCGTCGAGCTCGGGCTTCTTTATCTCAAGAACATTAAGCTGAACCTCTGTATTCGTTATGAATTCAAGCTCTTTTTTGAACTGCTCTATCTCAACTCCGCTACGCCCTATAACGACACCCGGACGAGCTGTGTAGATGTTTATCGTTATCCTGCGCGGCGAACGAATTATCTCGACCTGAGAGACATCGGCATTGTCGAACCTTTTGCGCGTGTATTCGCGTATTTTGAGGTCCTCGAGCAAGTTCTCGCGATACTGCTTGCTCCCCATAGGAGCAAACCACTTAGAATTCCAGCTCCGTATCACGCCAAGCCTTAAACCTATTGGATTAGTCTTCTGACCCAATTTCCTACCTCCAGAATTTTATCTAAAAATCAAAAACTCATTCAATTTACTTTAAAATCATTCTTTTTCAACAAAAAATTGCTCTCTACTTTCTTTTCTTCGACTTCTTCGGTTTCGGCATGTTGTCAATGTGGTCGAGCTCGATGTATATGTGTGAGAATCTGTGATGATATGGGACAGCTCTTCCGTGAGATATTGGGCGCCAACGCCTTAGCCTGAACGATTCGTTTATCATAAGCCTTGAGATATAGAGTTCGTCCTCCTTGACCGAGAACTCCTCACTATTAACAGCATTAGCGACAGCAGACTTTAGTGCTTTCAGCAAGTATTTTGCGCCACGCTTGTTTATCAAAGGAAGCATAGCCATAGCCTCAGTAACCGTTTTACCGCGGATAACATCCGCCACCAACCTCAACTTGCGCGGAGAAATTCTAATATATTTCCAAACCGCTTTCGATATCATTGGGTCCTCCAATATTTCGTTAGCCGGCGTCACTTCTTCCTTATCACCTGCTTCGCTTTTTTACCGCCGTGCGCCTTAAAAATGGTAGTGGGCGAGAATTCACCGAGCTTATGACCAACCATGTTCTCCGTAATGTAAACCGGAATGAACTTGTGCCCGTTGTGAACCGCTATCGTGTGTCCCACGAATTCAGGTATTATAGTGCTTCGCCGCGACCATGTTTTTATAACCTTTTTCTTCCCGGTTCTATTTAACTCCTCTATTTTTCTAAGTAGCTTTAAATCGACATATGGTCCTTTTTTAAGCGACCTCGGCATAACCTCTCACCCCTTTATTTTCTCCTCTTTACAATGAATATATCAGAAGGCTTATTTTTCTTTCTCGTTTTGTAGCCTTTACATGGCTGACCCCACGGGGTTACGGGTGTCTTGTAACCCTTCTGTTTTCCGCCCTCACCACCACCATGAGGATGGTCTACGGGGTTCATTGCGACACCTCTCACATGGGGTCTTCTTCCGAGCCAACGCTTTGCGCCGGCTTTTCCGTAAGATATGTTTGCATGGTCGAGATTGCCCACCTGCCCTATTACAGCAGTGCAATCACCCTGAAAACGCCTCAGTTCACCAGAGGGCAACCGCAAAACTACATATGGAACCTGTATCTTCTTTATTATTTCACCGTTTTCGTTGAATATCGTATGAGTGGTAAACTTTTCCTCTCTTCCTACTATCTGAGCCACTGCCCCGGCGGCGCGAACTATCTGACCACCTTTGCCGGGCTTTAACTCAACATTGTGAACTCGCGTTCCAACAGGAATCTTATAAAGCGGTAGAGCACATCCAACCTTTATGTCCGGGATTACCCCGTCAACCTCGAGCGCCTTTGTGCTATACGCTCTCACATGGTCACCAACTTTAAGTCCCATAGGCGCAAGAATGTAGCGCTTCTCACCATCTGTGTAGTGAAGAAGTGCTATGAAAGCAGAGCGATTTGGATCGTATTCTATCGCAGCCACCTTAGCGTCGATGTCCTTTTTATCGCGCTTAAAGTCTATTATTCTGTATCTTCTCTTATTCCCGCCACCGCGGAATCTTACCGTGGTATGCCCGTAGGTATCCCTTCCGCTTATCCTCTTTTTCGGCGCGAGAAGTTTCTTCTCAGGTTTCTTTTTCGTGAGCTCCGAGTAATCGAGCGCTATCCTGTGCCTGACGCCGGGCGATGTTGGCTTGTATTTCTTTATAGCCATGTTAACTCCTCTACTTTCACTCTAATCATACCAAACCCTCAAATATAGGTATAGTCTGACCTTCTTTTAGTTTCACCATCGCTTTTTTCCTGGACGGAGTTCGACCAGTATATACTCCTCGCCTTCTTGGCTTTCCGGGAAGATTTACTGTCCTTACCTCGATAACATCAACATCAAACAGTCTCTCAATGCTTCTTCTAATGTCGTCTTTGGTGGCCTCAGGATGAACATAAAACACATAAACATTTTCCTTCGTCCTAAGAAGCGTCGATTTCTCCGTTATAACAGGTTTTATAATTATCTTATGTGGGTCTTTAAGCTTCATACTCTACAAAGCTCCTTAAGTCTTTCTATTGCCGATTTTTCGATTATAAGATTTTCGCTCGTTATAGCTTGATAGGCATTAAGCTCACCAGTGTGGGTCACCCTTACATTTTTGATGTTGTCAGCACTTTTTACAACAATCGGGTTAACCTCATTTGTTATTATAAGCGTTTTACGCGAAATGTCTATGCCTGCGTTGTTAAGGATATTCAGCATTTCCTTGGTTCTCGGCGCCTCAAGCTCGAAGCCCTCGAAAACATGGACGAGGTTTTCCTTGGCTCTGTCAGACAGAACTGAGTAAAGAGCTATTCTTTTCATCTTTTTAGGCATTCGCAATCTGTGATCTCTTGGTTTTGGCGGATGAGCTACACCACCGTGTCTCCATATCGGCGAACGAATAGACCCGTGCCTTGCCCGTCCAGTTCCCTTTTGGCGCCAAGGTTTTCTGCCGCCACCTCTTACTTCGCTGCGTGTTTTCGCAGAGTGGGTTCCGAGACGCTGATTGGCAAGATATACTTTAACATACTGCCATACCACAGCTGGTTTCGGCTTCCTATCGAACACCTCAGGGGGCAGCTCTATCTCGCCTTTTGGATTGCCCAATTTGTCGTATAGCTTAGCCTTTGCCATTTTATTCTCCGACTGAATCAAATTCTACCGCTTTTTTTAATCACGACATACCCGCCTTTGGGACCCGCTACCGTCCCCTTAACTATTATCAAATTATCCTCAGGAATTATTTTAACTACCTTTAATCCTTTTACAGTAACTGTTTTGTTGCCCTCGTGGCCAGCCATCTTAAGCCCTTTAACCACTCTCGATGGGAAGCTTGATGCACCTATTGAGCCCGGCGCACGCCATTTGTCCGATTGCCCGTGCGACTTTGGTCCGCCCCTAAAACCATGTCGTCTTACCACTCCAAGAAATCCCTTGCCTTTGGACTTACCTGTTACATCAACCTTTTCGCCTTCCTCGAATACATCCTTTACCGTCAGGACCTCGCCGACTTCGAACTTCATGTTAGGATCAGGAATTCTAAACTCCTTAAGCTTTCTGAACGGTTCGACTCCAGCTTTTTTGAAGTGTCCGAGCATTGGCTTGTTCACTTTGCTTGGCTTTACAGGTTCATATCCGAGCTGAATAGCGTAATATCCATCCTTCTCGGGAGTCTTGACCTGAACCACCTTACACGGTCCTGCTTGAATAATAGTAACGGGTATTCGCGTCCCATCCTCGTCGAATATCATCGTCATTCCTATTTTCTTTCCCAATAATCCGAGCATAATTTGCTCCTTGAGCTTTAAAAACGCATTCAAAGAGAAATCTCAATATCGACACCAGCGGGAAGCTCCACTTTCATCATTTCCTCTATCGTCTTGTCATCAGCGCCGTAGATGTCTATCAGCCTTTTGTGAACGCGCATTTCGAACTGTTCTCTGCTTTTCTTGTCAATAAAAGTCGAGCGCAACACAGTGTAAATTCGTCTTCTCGTCGGAAGAGGAATCGGACCTGCAACTATAGCACCGGTTTTCTTGGCTATCTCAACAATCTCCTTCGCAGACCGGTCGAGAATAACATGATCATAAGACCTTAATTTTATCCTGATTCTTTGAGCCATATTCCCTTATACCCTCTTGGACATAATAAATGCCCCAAATTGTTCTTTCCTGAGCCTCCACTCCCACCAAGCTGAACGGGTGGGGCTTCCCGCCGCCGCTTCGTGGAGCTTCGACTCCAAAGCAATGCTTCATAAAATAAATATTTAAAGCGTTGTCAAGTATTTTTTACCAAAATCTTGTGATAAAGTCCTATTTTCATTCAAGCAGTTTCCGCACTTCGGGTTTGACAAAGTGTTTTTCCCAATCGAGCGTTCCGAGTTCAGCCGCCATAAGCTCTATTTTCGACTGCGTAGAAAGAGCTTTATTAACGAACAAAAACATTCTACCGCCTACCCTACAAAGTCCTCCAGGTATGGTCCCCATTCGCTCATAACGCACTTCTACTCCTAAAAGCCGTGCTAATCGCTCGAGTTCTGCTATTTTCTGCTCCCGTTTCATAAGAGTTCGGAAAACTTTGCCAAATCGGGCAGAATCTTTTTTGCCTCTTTAAGCGCTATGTGCAACGAGAGTTTGTCGTGTTCAATCCTCTCGAGAATTCGCTTAAGTTTCTCAAGAACCTCCTTCGCAGGCTTACACGGGTTTTCAGCACCGAGAAGCCTGTAACCCTTCGCTATAGCCAATAACTCCGCTGATAATGCATTGGTAACATTATCCACAGCCTGAATGATTTTTCTTCCAGCGGCAGCGCCGTAGCTCGCGTGGTCTTCCTGGTCTGCTGATACAGGAATGTTATCCACGCTACTTGGGTGCGCGAGCACCTTGTTTTCCGAAGCAATGTCCGCAGCGAGATATTGAAGTATCATAAGCCCGCTTTCAGGTCCCGGTTGGTCGGCAAGGAAATCGTTAAGGCTCGATAAAACTGGATTTAGAAGTCTATTAAGATGTCTTTCCGCAAGATTAGTTAGTTCTGCGCATAAAAGCGATGCGAAATCGAGCCACAATGCTATTCTTTCGCCGTGGAAGTTGCCACCACTTAAAGCACGAGCCTCATCCGCGATTATCAATGGATTGTCAGAAGCTGACTTCAGTTCACTATCGATAACTTTGCGGAAACTTTTTGCTACATCCCACAGCGAGCCCAAAATTTGCGGCGCGCATCGTATAGAATATGCATCCTGAACGCGAACATCGCGCTTTCTGCATGTAAGTTCGGACTCTTCAAGTAGCGTTCGCAAAGATTTTGCCACAGCTTTTTGACCGTCATTTTCAATAATACTGTGAATTCTCTCGTCAAAAGGCGTTTTCTTGGCGCCAACTATTTCGGCAAGCATAGCAGTATTAACCACTTCAGCAGCAATAAGCATCTCAAGTTTATGCACCGAAAGAGCAGCTATCGCTATCATAAACTGTGGACCATTTATTATCGCTAATCCATCCCTGCCGTCAAGTTTGACAGGCTCGAGCAGTTCGCTTCTTAATGCTACTATAGCGGGCACCTGTCTTCCACCGTAGAAAACATCTCCCTCGCCAAGCATTGCTAAAGCCACATGAGCAAGCGGAGCTATATCACCGCTGGCTCCCACGGAGCCATACTTCGGAACATATGGAACGATGTCTCTGTTAAGCATTTCCACCATAAGCTTGACCACATCTGGATTCACCCCTGAGTATCCCATAGCCAAGACAGCAGCTCGAGCGAACATAGCAGCGCGAACGACCTCCTCAGCATACGGCTCGCCAAGTCCAGCGCTGTGGCTTCTTACGATGTTCTCCTGAATTATATGAGCCATATCAGCGGAAAACTTTATTTTTGCAAGGTCGCCTACACCAGTTGAAAGCCCGTAAATCGGTCCCTTATCTTCTGCTATCTTTCTCAAAGCATTAAACGATTTCTCCATAGCTTGCAAAGCATCATCTGAAAGAACGACCTTTGCACCATAGGCTACCCTAACGACATCATCGACAGTAGTTCCACCTGCTCCAAGAATGACCTCGTTAGCTTCAGCCATCTTTCCTCCTGTTGTTTTTGCCTAAAAATAGATTGGCAACGGCTTGTAAGCAAGTGAAAGTGTAGAATGTGGTTATTATAGCTACTTTAAAGCCCAAAATACCTTTTATTTTCAAGATTTTTAATTAAAATACCATTGCAACAGAAAGAGAGGAATCATGTTCAGACGCAAAATAGGAAGTGTCGGACTTGCTCTGGGCGCTGGCGGAGCAAGAGGGTTAGCACATGTCGGTGTGCTTAAAGCGCTTGATGAAATGAACATAAAAGTGGAAGCGATAGCTGGAACAAGCATGGGAGCGATAATAGGTGCAATGTTTGCTTTCTTTACTGATTACGAGCTTATAAGAGAAAAATTGCGAAGCTACTTCGAGCAAAACAAGCAATTAGCAAAAGAATTTAAGATTCTTAATAAGGCATCATCAAGGAATGGTCGGCGATTCTCCATAATGAACGAGACGGTAATAAAAATTTATCTCTGTTCCCACCTTGCATTACGAACCAACATCCTGAAGGGCGATATATTAAGCGATTTTATAAACACACTCATTCCCGATGCAGACATATCCGATTCCACAATTCCTCTTGCCGTAGTCAGCTTCGACCTAACAACAGGTAGTCGGGTTATTTTCACAGAAGGCTCAGTCAGACGAGCGGTATTAGCCAGCAGCTCGATACCTGGCATATTCCCACCAGTGGAGCACGACGGCATGCTTCTCGTAGATGGTGGTGCTATATCACCCGTTCCAGTAGACGCGGTAAAAGCACTCGGTGCCAAAAAAGTTCTCGCAGTGGATGTTTCCCCACCTTCATCAAAGTCCCCAAAAATTGATGACGGCATCGATATAATGCTAAGAGTTATAAGCGGTCAGACCAAAACGCTTATGCAAAACGAGCTCGCCAAAGCTTCCTTTATTGTGACACCAAGAATAGTTGGCATAGACTGGTGGCGATTCGAATACTATCGTGAGATAGAGAACAGAGGCTATCATACGGCAAAAAGGGTGCTTCCTAAAATGCTTGGGGTGCGTCGCTTTACTGACGATTCTTCCAAAATCAGGACAAAGTCTTGGTAGACAAACTCTAAAAGCTCAAGAAAGCAATGTCTAATATATCATTTAGGACTTTTGTAAAAAAGCCTTGTAAATGCTTGATTTTCATCTTGTCCAAGAAAAGAGAAAATTTTACTAACATTTCCTTCTTTGCGATGGCTGGATGGAATGTTTAACAAAAAGCTTGACTTTTATTTTGACATTTACTATCACCTATTAGCAAGAATTGGCTAAAAAAGTGAAGAGATTTGACAATAAATAGTGAACATCCGAACGGATTCAGTAAAAGTTAGAAAACAAGCAAGATTTAGTAAATATAGGCTTTTAAGGCTTTATTTAAACAGAGAAAAATGAACGAATTAATAGCAGTAATAGATGATGAGCCTGATATTTTAGAACTTGTATCGTTGCATCTTAATAGAGCTGGCTTTAGAGTTGAGGGATTCCTGAATGCAGAAAGCTTCTTTAAATTTCTATCTTCCAAAACGCCCGACCTTATAATATTAGACCTTATGCTTCCCGATTCAGATGGTATTGAGATTTGCAAATATTTAAAATCAAACCAAGATTTTAGCGCTATTCCCATTATTATGCTTACTGCTCGTGCTACCGAAACAGATAAAGTTTTAGGTTTGGAGTTGGGAGCAGATGATTATGTGACCAAGCCTTTCTCCCCAAGAGAATTAGTTGCAAGAGTGAAAGCAGTCTTGAGAAGAAAAACGCAAGATACCAGCAAAAAAATTAAAATAGGAGACATTCTGTTAATAGATCTCAACAAATATGAAGTTTTTGTGGAAAATAAAAAAATAGATTTAACCCCAACGGAATTTAGGATATTAAAAGTCTTAGCTTCTAAAAAAGGTTGGGTTTTCACAAGAAACCAGATTTTAGACCATCTATGGGGACATGACAAAGCGGTTTTGGATAGAACCATAGATGTTCATATTAAAAATTTAAGAGAAAAATTGGGTAAAGCCAAAAAATATATAAAAAGTGTAAGAGGCATTGGCTACAAAATAGAAGAATGAAACGCTCTATATTTTTTAAAATTTTTTCTATGTTTTGCTTGATTATTTTATTACTCTCGATTTTGATATTTATATTTTCTTTCAGGACAATAAGGACACATTATATAAACACTCTATCATTGGACCTTAAAAATTTGGCTTATACTCTTAAACTCAAGGTTTTGCCTATCATAGAAGAAAAAGATTTCGGAAGATTAGATTCCTTAACGAAAGAAATAGGTAAAAATATAAAAACAAGAATTACTATTATCGCTCCTTCAGGAAAAGTTTTGGCGGATTCAGAAAAAGACCCGCGTTTCATGGAAAACCACAACAATAGACCAGAGGTTAAACAAGCCAAAAAAGAAGGTTTTGGCAAATCTCTACGGTTCAGCACTACTGTTAAGGAAGAAATGTTATATGTAGCAATACCTATTAAATCAAAGGGAAAATTCTTAGGCATTTTGAGGGTAAGTTTGTTTTTAAAAGATATAAATAAATTACTTAATAGTCTAAAACTTAAAATTTTTGGGGTAGTGATTTTTATAACTTTTCTTTCCTTATTAGGGGCAACTTTCTTTTCAAAAAATTTATCTCGTCCCCTAAAAGAGCTGGTCTTAGCATCTAAAAGGTTAGCTAACGGTGATTTTTCTGCGAAAGTAAGTTTTAAAAGAAATGATGAGATAGGGATACTTGCCGATAGTTTCAATGAAATGTCTAAGGAATTAAAGCGTCTATTTGTAGACTTGACCTTAAAACAAGAGGAATTGAATAGCATTGTTTCTTCCCTCGAAGAAGGCTTATTAGTTCTGGATAAAAATGGCAGGATTATTCTTTATAACGAAAGTTTTAAAAGGATTGTTAAAACAAATCCTGAAGGAAAGTTTTGGTGGGAAGTCATGAGAAATCCCGAGATAGCTCAACTGATAGAGAAAGCAAAAAGAGGTAAAAGAATTTCTTCGGAAGAGATAGAGCTAAATGAAAAAGTGTTCTTAACCAGCTTCGTTTTTATACCTTCTAAAGAGGAGTTGATAGTTGTTTTTCATGATATTACTGAATTCAAAAAGCTTGAGAAGATAAAGAAGGACTTTGTAGTAAATGTTTCTCATGAACTCCGAACTCCTCTTACAGCTATTAAAGGGTATGTTGAAACTTTGGAAGAAGAAGTGGAAGGCGATGCAAAACACTATTTAGAGATTATCAAAAAACATACCGAACGCCTTATAAACATTGTTGGTGATTTACTTTTGCTTTCCGAGCTGGAGGAAAAAGGATTAACCCAAATAAAAAAGGAAGTGAACTTAGAAGAAATAGCTAAAGATGTATCCAAAATATTCGAGCAAAAAGCGAAAGAAAAAGGTTTAGAATTAAATTTGATATGTGAAGGCACCCCTGTTATCAAAGGAGACCCCTTCAAATTAGAGCAGATGTTTATAAATTTGATAGATAATGCTATTAAATATACAGAAAAAGGGAATGTAACCGTCTCTTTAAAACAAAGTTACAAAAAAGTAGTTGTAAAGATAAAAGATACAGGAATTGGAATACCAAGAGAGCATCTTGACAGAATATTTGAAAGGTTTTATGTAGTAGATAAATCTCGCTCTAAAAAACTTGGAGGAACGGGATTAGGGCTTTCCATTGTCAAACATATCGTGCTTTTACACAATGGAAAAATAGATGTAAAAAGTTCACCTGGTGAAGGAACAGAATTTATAATTACTTTTCCCGCCAATCTCTCTTAACCAAAAATTAATTTACCCTTTATACTCCTTTAATATCCATTTTGTATAAACATATGAGATGGAAAAAACGAACAAAATAAGGATGGAAAAATTGTATCAGGATTATTTACCTATAATTAAATCAATCGCATCTAAATATAAACAAGAAGGAGTTCCTTTTGAGGATTTGGTTCAAGAAGGATTTTTAGGACTTCTTGAGGCAGAAAAAAGATTTGATGCATCCAAGGGAGCAAAATTTTCCACTTATGCATTTTATTGGATAAAGAAAAGAATTTTAGATGCTGTTCGAAAAGAAAAAATTCAAACCCTTTATTCAGTGGAATTAAAAGAGGAAATTTTAGAAAATCTTCCTGTCGAAAAAACTCATGAAAATAACGATTTGGATATATCTTCTTTTAATAAAATTCTATCATCTCTTGAACAAGAAATCCTCAATCTTCATTTTTGGGAAGGAAAAACCTTATCCCAAATATCCAAGGACTTAGGCATTAGTGGAGAAAAAGTAAGGCAGATTAAACAACTACTTATAAGAAAAATAAAAATTAACCAAAACTTAACGGAAAATTTATATGCGATTAATAACAAAAATATATAACAAAACGAAAGGAGGTGAACGATGAGTAAGTTCACAAAGATGTTGTTAGTCATCTTGGGAGTTACTTTTTACGCGCAGTGTGCCTACGCAGGGCTTGCGCCTGGTAAGTCGCAGCTTAAAGCCTACACATGGTTCAGATACACAGCCAAAGCGGAAGGTGAACTCACAGAATTAGATGCGAGTTATTTCGGACTGGAGCGTGGTTATTTACGCTGGGAGCATGCATTCACTGATAAAATAAGCTGTAGGGTAAATGTTGACATATTCTCAAGTGACAGGGACCCGCACGGTGCCGGGCTCAAACTCAAATACGGATATGTTGACTTTAAAGGCATTATTCCCGAGGGCAAGATTACGGTTGGGCTACAGAAAATTTACTGGGGAACTGTTTATGATTGGAAATATGTGACGATCGAGAAGACACTTGAAGATAAAGAGAAGGTAGTAGCAAGTGCTGACTACGGCGTAACTGCAAATGCAGATATTCCCAGAGGAATGGGAGAATGGCAACTCGGAGTTTATAACGGAGAAGGTTACAAGAAATACAAGAGCAATGTTGATAAATATCCAGCGCTTGTTGGTAATGTTAGATTTATACCCATACCAGGCTTAACTATTGGTGGTTCTGCGCTCTATGAGAAGAAGGAAGAATCAAAAAGACTTCTTGTGGCGGGTATATGCAGGGTTGCACGCGGACCAATCGATTTTTGGAGCGAGTTAATTATGACTAAAACAGGCGAACCCGAACTTACTGGCTTAGGTGTTATGATAATGCCAATTCTGAAGCTCAATCCTAATCTTGAATTGGTTGGTAGAGTTGATTACTGGGACAGAAATACCGATGAAGAAAAAGATGCCCACTATCGAATTATAGGCGGCTTCAATTATTACATTGTCAAGTTGAGTAAAGGCAAACCAGGTGTAATGCTTCAAGTAAATTTCGAACGGAAACAATATGAAGACTCGAACAAAGAAGCAGACAATGAGTTTTTAATGCAACTTAGGTGGGAATTTGCAACAAACCCTTTTTAAAAAAGGAGGTGTAACATGAAGATGTGGGGCACAAAAATAATGTATGCAGCTATAATAGTGGCATTAATAGCTGCGCAGATGGTTACCTCGGAGATGGCATTTGCTGGGAGAAGAACGCTCGTATTGACAGGTTCGACCACTGTTCTCCCTATCGCTCAATTATGTGCCGAAAAATTCATGGACCAACATCCGGATGTGAATATCAGCGTAAGAGGTGGAGGGTCTGGCGTTGGTATCGCTGCACTCATCGATGGCACTTGTGACATTGCTATGGCATCCAGACCAATGAAGACAAAAGAACTTAAATCTGCAAGGGGTAAAGGTATAAATCCTTTAGCCACTGTAATAGCCAAAGATGGTATCGCTATTATTGTGCATCCAACAAATCCATTGTCCGAAATAACCTTAGCACAACTAAAGGATATTTACACTGGTAAAATAAGCAACTGGAAAGATGTCGGTGGAAAGCCGGGAAAGATTGTGGTAATATCAAGGGATGTCGCATCAGGCACCTTTGAGGTGTTTAAGAAGATAGTCCTAAAGGGTGCAAAGACGAGAGCAGATGCGCTTATGCTGGCATCCAATAAGGCAGTAGCAACGACTGTGGAAAAAACACCAGGTGCTATTGGCTATGTAGGACTTGGATATATTTCGTCCAAAGTTAAAGCACTGGCAGTGGATGGTGTAGAGCCCACTAAGGAGACAGTTGTGTCCGGTAAATATAAACTCGCAAGACCTCTTTACCTCTATACTGATGGTAAGCCTACGGGATTAGCAAAGGAATTCATAGATTTCGTTCTCAGTCCGGAGGGGCAGAAAATAGTTGACAAAATAGGCTTTGTCCCGGTTAAGCCGACAAGCGAGTAAATGACGGAGAGACTCCAATTCAAAGGTCATATATAATCAAGTTCAAAGTGAAGTCTTATATCAAGCAAATAAGAAAATATGCTAAAGAAGGATAAACATATTGAATGCATACTTTTCTTTTGCGCTTTCCTATCAATTATCTTTCTTTTCGGGATTGCCGCCTCCTTATTTAAGGAGGGGCTACCAATATTTAAAGTGGTAAGTCCTATAAAATTCATTCTGGGCAAATCCTGGCACCCAACACATGAGCCACCAGAGTATGGTATATTACCGCTCATTTTGGCTTCATTTCTCGTTACTTTGGGGGCAATGCTTATTGCTGTTCCTTTGGGGGTTGGTTCAGCAATATATACGGCTGAGTTAAGCCATCCAAGGATAAAAGAGACTATAAAACCTATGATAGAACTTCTGGCAGGTATACCCTCGGTAATTTACGGATTCTTTGGCATGGTAGTTGTTGCACCACTTATACAAAAGCTCTTTAACATACCAGTAGGGCTGACTGCTTTTACTGCTTCTTGTCTTCTTGGAATTATGGCACTTCCAACGATTATCAGTATTGCTGAAGATGCCATAACATCTGTTCCTAAGGAGATAAAAGAGGCATCATATGCACTTGGAGCCACCAAGTGGGAAACGATCACCAAAGTAGTCATACCTGCTGCGAAATCAGGCATTTTGACAGCTATAATTTTGGGTTTGGGCAGGGCAATCGGTGAGACTATGACTGTGCTCATGGTTGCAGGTGGTGCAGCAGTAATACCTCACTCATTTTTGCAGCCCGTTAGACCTATGACGGCAACTATAGCAGCTGAAATGGGAGAGGCGCCAGCGGGGAGTCCTCATTACCATGCTCTTTTCGCTATCAGCGCAGTTTTGTTTTTGATAACAGTAGGTCTCAATATTTTAGCCAATTATATAAAAGAAAGGGGTTATGAGAAAATATAAACAAATCATAGGATTTTCGTTATGCCGATTAGCGTGTCTGATAGTAATACTTTCGCTTTTTATAATCCTTTCGTTTATATTTGTCCGCGGATTTAAAGTGTTGAATCTATCTTTTATTTTTGATTTCCCGAAAGAAGGTATGACAAAAGGTGGTATATTTCCTGCTATTGTTGGCACACTTTGCCTTTCTATAGGAGCAATACTTTTTTCTTTACCGTTAGGAGTTTTTAGTGCTATTTATTTAACTGAATATGCAAAATCATCTAAATTAACAAGAGTTATAAGAATCGGCATAAATAGCCTTGCTGGCACACCTTCCGTTGTATTCGGACTTTTTGGGCTTGCTGTGTTTGTAAAATTATTTGGCTTTGGCGTGTCAATCCTTGCGGGAGCCCTTACCTTAGGGATGCTTATCTTACCCACGATAATAAGGGCGTCTGAAGAGGCTATTCTTGCTGTGCCGCAAACATTTAGGGATGCATCTTATGCATTAGGTGCAAGCAAATGGCAAACCATAACGCATATCGTTCTTCCCAGTGCTATGCCAGGTATCCTAACTGGCGTTATCCTTGGAATAGGACGAGCAGCTGGAGAAACTGCACCAATTTTGTTTACCGCTGCCACTTTTTATACGAGGCGACTGCCAAAGTCAATATTTGATGAAGTAATGGCACTACCTTACCATATTTATGCCTTGATGACCGAGGGCACAAAGCCCGAATTACAAGTGCCAATCGCCTATGGAACCGCCGTGGTGCTTCTTATCCTTGTGGTGGGAATAAACCTGATAGCTATACTAATACGAACAAAGAGAAGGAGGGCGAGGAAGTGGTAAATAATTCTGAGTACAAAATAATTGTTAAAAATTTAAATGTCTGGTTTGGCAATAAACATGTCCTGATTAATAATAATATATCTATAAAACAAAATAAAATAACTGCTATAATGGGACCATCAGGATGCGGTAAATCCACTTTTCTTCGGTGCATCAACAGAATGATCGAGCTAATTGATGAAGCAAGGGTTGAAGGTCAAATCTTTATCGATGGTGAGAATATATACTCTGACAATATCAATGTATATGAACTTCGTAAAAAAGTGGGGATGGTCTTCCAAAAGCCCAATCCTTTGCCCAAATCAATATTCGAAAATGTAGCATATGGACTTAGGATTCATGGAATCAAAGATAGGAGAGAATTGGAGGAGAGAGTTGAGAAAGCATTAATAGATGCCAATCTTTTTGATGAGGTTAAAGACAGATTACATACTTCTGCGCTTGCACTATCGGGTGGACAACAGCAACGACTTTGTTTGGCAAGAGCATTAGCGGTTGAGCCCGAAATAATACTTCTGGATGAGCCTGCATCAGCTTTAGACCCTATGGCAACGGCAAAACTTGAGGAGTTACTCGAGAAACTAAAAAAGGATTATACAATAATTATTGTGACACACAGTATCCAACAAGCGGCGCGTGTATCGGACTATGTGGCATTTCTTATGCTTGGAGAATTTATCGAGTATGGTCCAACAGAGCAAATATTCACGAGACCCAAGGATAAGCGCACAGAGGATTATTTGATAGGAAAATTTGGCTAAGGGGGAAATATGTTGACAGAAAAAATTAATATATTGAAAAAGAAGTTGATTGACATGGCGAGTTTGGCTGAAGATATGGTTAAAAGCTCAATTAAGGGACTCATTGAAAAAAGGAAGGAAATTTTAGAAAAGGTGATTAAAGAATACGAACCCAAGATGAATGAGTTAGAAATAGAATTAGATGAACTATGCACAAATCTAATCGCTTTATATCAACCAAAAGCGGGAAATTTAAGGACTATTTTGATGATTCTGAAAATGAATAATGATTTAGAGAGAGTAGGAGATTTAGCAGTAAATATATCAGAAAGTGCTTTATATTTGATAGAAAGACCACCTGTTAAACCTTTAATTGATATTCCAAGAATGGCTGAAGAGTCAATATATATGTTAAAAAACGCGATAGATTCTTTTATAAATAAGGATGCAGAATTAGCAAAATCCGTATGTGAGAAGGATACTATCGTTGATGGTTTGAGAGATCAAGTTTTAAGAGAGCTGATTACCTATATGAGTTCTGACCCCACTACTATCGAACGAGCCATCCATTTAATAAGAATATCCCGCTCATTAGAACGCATAGCGGATTTGTCCACAAACATTTGTGAAGATGTAATATTTATGGTTGAGGGCAGAGTTATAAAACATCACAAAGATGAATAGTATAATATAAAACCGTTAGAAAGTTCTGGCTAAACCTAATTCAGGAAATTTTCGATGATTGCTTCGGGCTATTCCTGTGAAAAGAAGTAATTATTTAAAATCGGCTTGACTTTTTATCTTGCCTTGTTAAATATTAGCGATTATCGACATAACCGAACAACTCGGAAATGAATGGAGTTAGGTGAAATGCTTAATCCAAGCATGGATAAGAAATTATGAGAAAAATAGATAGGATAGTAAAAAACCTTTCAAAATACATGCTGCTTTACACTTTGTTAATAATTATTTTGGGAATTCTTGTTAGCTACACATACTCTCCAAAATTTCTCTCCAAATACCTTATGATTATCGTGTTTTTAATGATATATCCAATGATGGTTAATATTTCTTTTGAAGGTCTAAAAAAAGTCAAAACATCTTATAAGACCATTGCGATCGCACTATCTTTTAACTTTGTTGCCGCACCATTTCTATACTGGTTCCTTTGCACAGTGTTCCATGTTCCCCCAGACATAAAGATTGCATTGTTACTATTGGCAGTGGCACCCGCTTCAAGCATGGGTTTAGGATATGTCGGACTATCAAAAGGAAATATGGTTTCAGCAAGCATGATAGTAGCATTGGCTTTCATTCTGTCATTAATTGTTTACCCAATAACCATTCACTTATTGAATATGGGAAGTAGCATAATTCCTTTTGGTGAAGTCATTAAAAGTTTAGTCCTTGTTCTTGTGTTGCCTATGATTTTGGGCTTGATTACAAGGGAAGGGTTGATAGAAAAGAAAAATATAGACTTTAAGGAGATTAAACCATATTTTTCGTTAACTACTTTGACATTTCTTTATATATTAATTTTTGTGATTTTTGCACTTAAGGGGAAATTGATAATAGAACATTGGGGGAAGGTTATATTGGTAGCACCTATTGCAATGTGCTTCTATACAATAATGATAGGCATAGCACTTATATTTAATAAATATTTGGCAAGATTAAGATATGAGGATAATCAGGCAATTGTGTTCACCACAGTTAGTAAAAATGTGGCATTAACGATTGGTTTGTTAGTTACGACCTTTGGAAAAAGTGGTCATGCCATGGCAATGTATCCCGCTATTGTTTCCATCTTTCAGATAATATTCTTAATGACCTATTTGCATTTTAGTGAGCATATAAAAAGATGGTGGATAGAATAATAACAGGTTGGCTTGGGCACTCTGCGGATTTGCTTCGCAAATCATTGTCCCCATTGGGTTCACCTAACAGCGAATATGAGGTTCGTTCACGCTCACCAAACCCTTTGCTAAGCTCAAGGCTTCACATACCCTCCAGCAGTTAGGAGAAGCAATTTAATGGAGGTAGATAATTTATGGATTCAAGGAAAATGCCCAAATTAAGGATAGGCGAACTTGAAGCTGAGATACCAATTGTCCAAGGCGGGATGAGTGTTGGTATCTCTTTATCAGGATTAGCCTCGGCTGTGGCTAACGAGGGTGGTATTGGAGTTATTGGTGCTGCTGGGATTGGTATGCTTGAACCCGATTTTAGTATAAATTTCAAAGAAGCAAACAAAAGAGCGTTGAGAAAAGAAATAAGAAAAGCAAGGGAAATGACGAACGGTATTATTGGAGTCAATATAATGGTTGCTCTCTCAGATTTTGATGAGCTTTCGCTTGTGGCAGTGGAAGAAGGTGCAGATCTGGTTTTTCTCGGTGCAGGGCTTCCACTAAAAAATCCCAAGACATTACCATTGGATAAATTGAGAGATGTTTCTACAAAGGTTGTCCCTATTGTGTCTTCTGCAAGAGCCGCTAATATTATATTTCGATATTGGGCGAAGAACTATAATCATGTCCCCGATGCTGTAGTTGTTGAGGGACCGTTAGCCGGGGGACATCTCGGTTTTAAAAAGGAACAAATTAATGATCCCAATTATGGATTAGAGAAAATAGTCCCAGAAGTTATTTCAGTAATAAAAATTTTTGAGCAACAATTTAATAAAAGTATCCCGGTTATTGCCGCAGGAGGTATATATACTGGAGCAGATATTCACAAATTTATCCAACTAGGAGCGCAGGGAGTACAGATGGCAACGAGATTTGTAGCCACATACGAGTGCGATGCAGACATAAAATTCAAAGAAGCATATATAAAATGCAAAAAGGAAGATTTGATTATTATCGATAGCCCTGTTGGATTACCAGGAAGAGCGATACGAAACAAATTTTTAGATGATGTATCAGCAGGTATTAAGAAACCATTTAAATGCCCATGGAAATGTTTAAAAACGTGTGATTACAGAAAGGCACCGTATTGCATTGCACTTGCATTAACCAACGCGAAAAAGGGAAATCTGGATGAAGGATTCGCTTTTGCAGGAGCCAATGCTTATAGAGTGGATAAAATTGTCTCTGTTAAAGAACTGATTGAGACCTTAATGATAGAGTATGAAAAGGCAGCATCTATATAAGTTTCGCCTAACACACCATAAAAGGTTTGTGCCTTGCGGCACTAATCCAAATTTTTGCTTCGCAAAAACTTTTTTATGCTATCATTATACACCATAACATTAAAAAACCCTCACTGGAGGCAAAAAAGATGAGAAACTTTAAAGCAAAAATGTTCAACAAAAAGGCATCCGACCCACGAAATAAACCCGATCAGATTATAGAAACCATAGGATTAAAATCTGGTCAGGTTATCGCTGACATAGGAGCAGGTGGTGGTTATTTTACATTAAGGTTTGCTGAAATAGTGGGTGAAGAGGGAAAAGTTTACGCTGTAGATACAGATGAAAAACTTTTAGAATTCGTGAATAGTAGCGCTAAACAGAAAGGACTAAATAATGTAGTTACAGTATTAGCCAAAGACAAATTGGAACTGCCAAAGGAAAGTTTGGATTTTGTGTTTATGCGCAATGTGACACATCACATATCAAATCGTGTTAGTTACTTCAAGGAACTGAAGAAATTTCTAAAGCCCAATGGCAAAGTGGTCATAATAGAGTATAAGAAAGGCAAACTGTTTACATTCCGTGGGATGTTTGGACATTATGTGCCCAAAGAAACTATTGTTCAAGAAATGAACGAAGCAGGGTATGTTTTGGAAAAAGAATTTGATTTTTTGCAAGAACAACATTTTACAATTTATTTAAATAAACCTTAATTCGTAAAATTTTTTAACTGGTTATAAGAGTAGATTAGTAGATTTTTATCTTCATCATTTTATTGTAATATTTACTAAGCTATTTCACGCCTTAGTAGTATTATCTCTTTTAGTTCAGGATAGTTTAATAAGGTTATATCCCTTTGCTCGAACATCCCACATAACAAAGCGATTTCCTCACTTACCCTCAACCCTTTGCGAAATATCTGGCGAAAATCGATTCCTCATGCTATCTTTTACGAACCAAAAAATCGGAGGTAGGGATGACTCGTGATGAGGTTATTTCGGAAGTAAGAAACAACAACATTTCCCTCGTAAAGCTTTGGTTTACCGATATTATCGGAAGACTTAAGGGGTTTTCGCTAAGAGTCGAGGACCTCGAACGGGCACTCGATGAGGGGATAGGTTTCGATGGCTCATCAGTGGAGGGTTTCGTAAGAATAGAGGAAAGCGACCTTCTCGCACGCCCCGACCCGAACACATTCGTAATACTCCCTGAGGACTTCTGCGGAATAAGAACAGCTGTTATGATTTGCGACATACTCTATCCCGACGGCACGCCATTTGAAAGCGATACCAGACTCGTTCTGAAAAAAACCGTAGAAAAAGCTCGCTCGATGGGTTTCACGCACTTTTATGTCGGACCCGAGCTGGAGTTTTTCTATTTCCCATCGGATAGTGACCCAACACCACTCGACGCCGGCGGGTACTTCGACATATTACCTCTCGACAAATCAGTAGCCGCCCGGAAGGAGACATTCAGCGTGTTGCGTAATCTTGGCATCGAAATCGAGATGACCCATCACGAAGTTGCGAAAAGTCAGCACGAGCTTGACTTCCAATACGACGATGCGCTTGCTATGGCAGACAAATTGCAACTGGCAAAGGTAATAATTAAAGAAATAGCCCGCAAACACGGACTTTACGCATCATTCATGCCGAAACCTGTGTTCGGCGAAAACGGAAGCGGTCTTCATATCCATCAATCATTGTTCACCGAGGAAGGCAATGCTTTCTACAACGAGGAGGATAAATATAACCTCTCTGAAGTAGCGAAAAAATACATAGCTGGCCTTTTAACGCATTGCAAGGAGATAACTGCTGTAACGAATCAGTGGGTTAATTCGTATAAGCGCCTCGTTCCCGGTTACGAGGCACCGGCCTACATAAGCTGGGGCAGAAAGAATCGCTCCGCTTTAGTGCGCGTGCCAGCGTTCAAACCGCACAGAAAACAGGCATGCAGAATAGAATATCGTGCACCCGACCCCGCATGCAACCCTTACCTCACATTCTCCGTCGTTCTTGCCGCAGGACTTGAAGGGATAAAAAACAACTACAAACTCATTGACCCCATCGAACTTGACATATACACAATGTCCCAACGCGAGCGAGACGAAAAGGGAATAGAATCATTGCCGGACTCATTAATAACCGCTGTTCTGGAAATGGAGAACAGCAAACTCGTAAAAGAGACATTCGGCGAACCGCTATTCTCAAAGTTTATAGCAAACAAAAAATCCGAATGGGAAAGATATCGCGTCCGCGTTACTGATTATGAACTTAAAGTCTATTTCCCGATGCTATAGCAAGGTAATGCTATCGGGAATTCATAACGAAACTCTGAGAAGTAATTATCCTACTAAATTTGTCGCGGTTACGGTTACTTGCTCACTACGGATATATTGTCGAGTCTTATGTAAGGCGAATAGTAACTACCATGCGCCCAAAGTGCCTCTTTGCTTATGCCGGCTATTTCCTTAAGATTTTCGTATATATTGCCCGCTATAGCAACATTTTTAACTCTTCCCACTATCTTACCATTCTCGATTTTGAACCCTGTGGACACCGGATTGGAGAAAGCACCGGAAAGAATGTTACCCTGTCCCATTCCGAGCACGAAGTCCACAAGAAGCCCTTCCTTTATGTCGCCAATCAAATCCGAAAGCGATGTTTCGCCTGGTTGAATTATGACATTCGCGAAAGCCGGGATTGGCGGCGAGAATATGCTTCGCTGCGCACAGCCGTTGCTTTTGTACCCAGACTTTTTGGCGGTGGTCAGGTCGAGAACAAAATTCGTAAGAACACCATTCTCGACAACAGGGAATTTCTTAACAACAACGCCCTCATCGTCGAAAGGAGCCGTGCCGGGTCTTCCAGAAATAGTGCCATCGTTTACGATCGTTAGCTTTTCGTCAAAAAGCTTCTGGCCAAGCTTGTCGTGCACAGGGCTTGCTTTGGTGTAAATATTCATCCCATTGACTCCGACGGAAAGCGGAAGGAACACCGCATATGTTCCATATGGCGAGAAAACGACCGGCACCCTGCCCGATGGAGCCTTAACTATCTGGTCACGGTATTGCATTATGTCATCAATTCTTCGCGTTATCTTCTCCACAGCTTCCTCAACGCTGGGCAATGATGTAAGATGGATGTAATCCCACGCAATGTAGATATCGCCTTCCTTAACTCTCACAATTTCCGCCGATAGCGCAAAAGCGGTCTTTTTATACTCGCCGTAGAACCCTTCAGTATTCGCTATCCTGACCACAGACTGGTTCGTGCTTATTCCTATTTCGCAATCTGCCTCATTACGATACTTCTCAAGCCGAGATATAAGCTCTTTACCATAGTCAGTCATCCGCTCTATTCCAAGTTGAGTGACTTTTTCATCGTAAATTTCGGGCACACTAAATTCCGATTTTCCGGGCAACTCGAGGTCGAGTTTTTCACCGAACTTAGCAGCAGATATAGCATCGTCTATCGTCTCATCGAGTGCATTGGGGTCAGTGGTTCCAGCAGTACCCACTTTACCGTCCACAATAACACGAACACCGTATCCGCGCTGCTGTTTGCTCTCGCTGCTCCTTATTTTCCAACCCTTGAACTGAACCTCACGAGATAGACTCTCAACAAAGTAAATCTCACCCCTATCTACCTTACCCCTTAGTTTTTCGATAACATCCATTGTATCCTCCTATTTTGCTATTTTCCTGCGATAAGCACATTTCTTATTCTTATATGCGGTGCACCCTCGGCGGTCTTGGCTCTCTGACCACCTTTGCCACAATACCCACCCATGGGACACCACACGAAATCGTCCGCTATTTGCTCGATGTTCGCCAATGTCTCGAATAAATTACCCTGAAGAACCACATCGCGCACCATCTCAGCCACTTTGCCATCACGAATCATATATGCATGCCCGGCAGAAAAAGAGAAATTCTCGAGCTCGGTTTGCCCACCATAAGCGTCAATAACATACACTCCAAGCTTTATGCCGTCGAAAATTTGGTCAGCCGGATGTGGTCCCGCCTCGATTGCCGTATTCGTCATTCGCACTATGGGCTGGAAATTATAATCCTGCGCGCGAGCGTTGCCAGTAGGTTTTTCTCCCATTGACGCAGCGGTCTTACGAGAATGCAGCCGCCCCACGAGCACGCCATTTTTTATAAGATAAGTCTTTTGCGCCGGCACACCTTCGTCATCATAAAATATCGTGCCACGAATCTCAGGAACAACCGAACCATCATCGATAACATTAAGGAATTCGGGGCCGAACTTCCGCCCGAGCTTCATCATCTCTCGTGCTTGCGGGTTTTCCTCTATATGGTCAGCCTCTGAAAGATGGCCGAATGCTTCGTGAATAAAAACCCCCGCAAGAGAGGGATGCACCACTACCGTGTATTTTCCACCCTTAATAGGTTCAGCCTCAACGAGTCCGACGGCTATTTTCGCGACCTCTTCCACAAGGTCATGCTTTCGGGCAAGCTCGGAGAATGAGTGCCGAGTAGCGTAACTTTTATGAGCGGATTGCACGGTCTTGCCATCCGTTGCACGAACCACACACACCAAAACACCATCAGCTCGCTGCTTGTAAATCCTGACACCATCCGTGGTGACAAGGAAGTTCTCAATAAATTCTTCAGTATAGATAAGAGTTCTCTCTATTATCCGTTTATCATAGCCCGCCAGTATCTCATCGTAGCTTTTGAGCAGTTCCACCTTTTCCTCAAGCGTATGGCTGCGAAAATCATCCTTTAGTTTTGCTTCTATCGAGGTTTCCACAGGTTCTACCTCGGCGAGTTTTATCGGCTCGTCAGGTATAAGCGCGCGAGAAGCATCCGTAGCGTCAGATACAGCATTAATAAGTCCATCAAGGCTGTTGAAATTTGCGAATCCAAAACCATGTCCAGCAAGCAATACTCGAACGCATCCTCCCTGATCAACCGTAGGATTTATCATCTCCGCCCTACCATTGCGAAACCTTATGACCAGACTTTTAGAGCGCTGGAACCTTATCTCTCCGAATCCGTCGATTTTGTTTTTTGCGTGGATAAGTTTTTCGAAAATATCATCCCTCACTTTCGCCCACCTATGGTTACATTTTTTATCCTGATGTGAGGGGCACCGACATCAACGGGAACTGATTGTCCACCTTTTCCGCAGTTTCCAGCCCACCTGCCCCATTGAAAGTCGTCGGCTACTTGCTCAATATTGGCGAGCGTCTCAAAAAGGTTTCCCTGCAACACAACATCGCGCACCATCTCAGCCACTTTGCCATCACGAATCATGTATGCGTGACCCGCTGAGAACGAGAAATTCTCGAGCTCAGTTTGCCCACCGTAAGCATCGATAGCGTAAACACCAAGTTTTATTCCATCAAAAATGTGCTCAGCTGAATGCGGTCCCGGCTCTATGGCAGTGTTGGTCATTCTAACCAGCGGCTGGAAGCTGTAGCTCTGTGCACGAGCGTTCCCTGTGGGCTCTTCACCGAGCTTTCCTGCGGTCTCTCGGGAGTGAAGCCTGCCAACAAGCACACCTTCCTTTATTAAGTATGTTTTCTGTGCCGGAACACCCTCGTCGTCGTAAACTATCGTGCCATGCAACTCAGGCATAACCGTACCGTCATCGATAACATTAAGGAATTCAGGTCCAAATTTGCGTCCAAGCGTCATGAGTTTTTGAGCCTGCGGATTCTCAATGATGAAGTCAGCCTCCGACAGGTGGCCAAAAGCTTCATGGATGAACACTCCTGCAAGCCGAGGGTCAATAACGACGGTATACACCCCTCCCTCAACAGGTTTCGCATCAAGAAGCGCTTTCGCAGTTTTCGCTGCGTCAATAACCATGTCATCGAGTCTCGTAAGATCACTGAAGCGATTCCGCGAGCTTCTGCTTTTAACGCATTGTTGAACATCGCTCCCGCGCTTCGCCTGAGCTACTGCATACACAAACCCATCTGAAAGCTTATGCTCAATCAGACTTCCTATAGAGTTGGCATAAAGTTTTTCCGTGAACACCTCCGCATACACGCCCGTAGTAACAGCTATTTCTCCGCCGCCATGCTGATGCATTAGTTCGTCATGCTTGCGAAGAATATCTATTTTCTCCTCATCAGAGTGAGCATGATACGGGTCCTCCATGATGTTTTCCACTTTATCAACCACTGGTTTCACTTCGGCAAGCTTTATCGGTTCATCAGGAATAAGCACCCTCGAGGCTTCCACAGCATCCTTGAATGCTTGCTCAAGCTTATCAATACTATTTAATGTCGCGACTCCCCAGCCACGACCAGGCAGGAGAACTCTCACGAAACCGCCCAGATTGTTCGTCCTATTGAAGCTCTCGATGTTTCCGTTACGCATTCTTATTGACAGTGTTCGCTTGCGCTCGAGCCTCACCTCGGCGAAGCCCTCGAAACCCTTGAACAATGATGTTAGCCTATCCTTATAATCATCCCACATTTTGCCTCCCCGTTTGATATCTGATAGAAACAAGTTTACTAAATAAAATCGATTTTCACAAAAGATTTTTTCACGGGCATGAAAGAATATTAACTATTACAATGATTCGTTTGGTGAGGACATCTTTGGTTGTTTGATTTCAGTCTTATCTATAATGCAAATGTTTATTAGGTAAAATTTCTGATTCTACGTTCGGTCTCCGATTTTAACAATCCTTTTAGTTACGATATGCCCTCCAAAATCCAGTCTTAGAAAGTAAATCCCTTCTTTTTCTGACGAGAGGTCTATTTGGGGGGTGCCTGCTGGCATGGTCGATTTTTTCACTAAACGACCTTTAATATCGTATATTTCGTAACTTATGGTCTTTACATTTAGCAAATTATCTTTGTTAAACCTCAGTTTCACAGTATTAACGCAGGGATTAGGGAAAACATCAAAATCTACTAATGGTTTGCTTACCGGTTGTTCATTCACGCTGGCTCTCATCTTAAGTCTGACATGGCATCCGTAATCGTGAGTTCTTCTCCACACTATACCCACTAATTCGTTGCCATAAAAAGCTGGTTTTAAATCCTCTATCAATGGTAACACCTTGATCGAATCAAGGACGACCCAGTTAGTTTCCTTCTTCATAATGTATAAGAAGCAACTATCGAGCGTAACCATATCATAACGCTCCCAAAATGCCCAAAGTCCTAACGAATCATCAAAAGCGAAAAATATCTTGGGGAAATTTCTATCATCAGGATGGTGTGCGAATAATGTATCAATCCTGAAACCGACCACAGATGAGCAAGACTGGCAAATCAACATGTACATTGGATCTATGGCTTGATAATAATAACATCTGCCATCGAATACGAAATTTCCTATACCCCTGCCGATCGATGGTATATAGTAAATCTTTGATTCTACTGGTGACCAGTTGCCCGTTGACCTATTCAAGACTGTTTTCAAAACACTTGTGGCAGGAATGTCTCCAGTGCTGAACCAGAATACAACCGAGTCGTCAAATACCCTGCTAAAAAGTGGGTCAACAGTTACATATCCGCTCAGAGGAGCTATAGAACCTGCACTCCATCCGCCCGGGGAGTAATAAACATAATTCGTTTCCGCATCCAAACTATGCAAGAGTCCGAAGCCAATGAATAAAAATATCCAAATCTCATCCTCGTGAGTGACGAACAAATCGGGAGTAGTCCACATTGGGCAAGGTGGGTCCATCCTCACCCAATTTAAACCATCATTATGAAAGGCATAAACTTCCCATTCATTGGCTTGAACGAAAACCCATCTGTTCCCTTCCTCCGTCACTAATATCTTAGTAGGATGCATAACTGAGGCAGGGTGAACATCTTTAAGAAGAACTGTATCTTTGCTGAATCCCCCCGAGGTAATGTAACCTACTACCACACTATCGCTGTCACTGCCGAATATGCAGTTTGAATATGCAAAAATAAGCGTATCCAATGAAACTGCATCGACTGAAAAATATGGGGCTATGTCCAAATCTATGACATCTGTCCAAGAAGCGAATACAGGAAATGATGATAGCAATAATAAGGCAATGAAGATTAAATGCTTCATAATACCCTCCTGTCTTACTGGATTATATAAATTATAAAGATTAAAATTTTTTTGTCAGGCATTTATTCGAATTTTCGAGCGAAAATCGCCCAACTAAAAGGCTCTCACGCCATCGCTCTTCTTGCGACATCTCTTATGTCTATGCTCGTTGGGCAGGCGCTGATGCATCGTCCGCAGCCCACGCAAAGCTGGGTTCCATCGTAGCGCTTGGCAAAAAACGAAAGTTTGTGCATCATTCGCTGGCGTATCCGCTGAAGCTGGGTGGGTCGTGGATTGTGACCCGATGCCTCAAGGGTAAAAAGTGCGAACTGGCAGGAATCCCAGGTGCGATAACGGCGAACCCTTCGGTCTATTTGCTCCTCGTTTATGTCGAAGCAATAGCAACTCGGGCAAACGAATGTGCAAATACCGCAGCCAAGACATGTTGCCCCCAAATCAAACCAGAAATCCTCGTCCCCAAACTTCTCCCATAGTTTTTCCGCTATAACCGTTGGCACTGTGGAATCGACTTTTTCGATAGCAGCTTGTTTAACCCGCTTAAGAGTCTCATTGTCCTCATCCGTTGCATCGTCGAAGTTGGCTATGAGTTTTTCCCCACGCTCAGTTACTGGTTCAAAAATCCACTGCCCATCAATTTTAGTCGCAAGGACATCCACACCATCTGTGCCGAACGGATTGCCACCCTCAAACGAGGTGCAAAAACATGTGGAAAGCGGGTTGGTGCACCCAATAGCAATTTTTATCATGCCTTCCCACAACGAATTAAAGTAAACATCCTTGTAACTACCCTCGTTATAAACCCTATGGATTAACATCAACGCTCTAGCATCGCACGGTTTAAGACCCCAAAGTACTGCTCCTTCGGGAGGATGTGGGACGATTTCAGCGAATGTGCCAGCAGGGTCCGTTAAATCGTATTTGAACATAGTTTGGTCCTGCGGTAGAAATACCTCTTTTGGCGAGGTTTTTATCTCAAAGGCATTGCCAAGATTTTCCACGGAATCTACTTTGCCCCATCTCATCTTCTTCGCATCGGGACCATAAAGTTTGCCCGCGCTGGCAAGTTCGCCAAGCCAGCTTTTGAGTTTCTCATCGCTAATCTTTTTCGCCATTATCTCACCTCGTTACTTTAATCCTGAGCCTTCTTTTCCTAAAATCTCGTCTAAAACCTCTCTCAACTTGTACGCAAACGAATTCTTAAAATTAGTGTACTTTTCCCTCGTTTTGAGAGCATTTCGGGAAATTTTTTGCCTCAATTCGTCGTTTTCAATAAGCTCGATCATCCTTTTCGCAAGACCACCCACATCACCCTTATCAACTAATAAGCCATCAACTCCATCCTCTATTAAATACCTTAGACCGCCAGTTTTATATGCCACAGTCGCCGCACCTGCCATTTTGGCTTCAATAAGCACCTTGCCAAGTCCCTCAAGATACGATGGCACGGCTACAATATCCGCATGTCTCATATAGGAATATATGGAAAAACTTGGCTTCATACCGAGAACCATGAGATAGTTACCGAGTTCAAGCTCCCCAACAAACCTTTCAAGTTCCGTTCTTTTGGGACCATTGCCAATAACAATAAATCTTAGCTTCTTCCCCAGTTCTCTTTCGTCAACCTGTTCAACAATCATCTTCGCCGCCCTGACGAAATCGAACTCCCCTTTTGTGCCATCAAGCCTGCCGACAAAAAGAATTTTAAAAGTATCGCCATCGTAAAATATCGGTTCAAGTTCGACATCCGCGAAATACTCCGGCGGGTAATACGGACCATATTCGATTATGTGGTCAGTTTTCAAACCTGCGTTTTCAAGCTCCACAATAGGTGCTTTGCCGTTGCTTAATACAGTTACTCTCCCCGTGTCTCTCACAATATGCTTTATCATACCCTGAAAGAACCTTTTTACCGGGCTCCTCCCCCAGAAAATATTTCCAGTAAGTGCAACGATATGCCTCGCCTCAGCGATATGTGAGTAAATGTGGGCAACTATGTGGTCGTATGAATGACCAATTGAAACCACCACACGCGGGTTAGTTCTCATTAGCCAATAGAGCGTTAGCATATACTCGTAATAGATTTTATTTGCCCATCGGCGCGGCGCGAAACTGATGTTAACCGGTATCGTCTCAAGCAAAATGTTTCCCTTTTTCGCACTTTTTCGCTTATCCCGCTTGCCTATGATAAGAGCTTTCCTCTCGCCTATAGCGTACTCTATCTGAGTTTCGTATCCGAAAACTGTGTCGAATCGCAAACTATTTTCAAAGACCTCTGCGACGGGGTCGCCATGACGAATCACGGCGATATCAACTCGCCCCATACTCATAAGAAAAACTCCTGAGGGTCGTCCACGCGATAATTCTGGAGCGGTGGTGGCTCGTCCACCGCTACCCCGGCATCGTAACCGTATCGCTCCCAAACCTTCTTAGCCTGATAAGCAAGGATAGCGTCAAAGTCAATATCGACTGGGCATACCTCTGAACAATTCCCGCATTCAACACAGCGTCCCGCCTGATGATAAAGCCTTCCTATGTGCCAGAAAATTATGTCCGTAGGATGTTGCCCTTTATCTAACCAGTGTGGGAAACGCGAATCGACGAAGCATTCTTCACAATAGCATGTAGGGCACGCCTGACGACAAGCATAGCAGCGAATGCATTTAAGGAACATTTCAGAGAAAAACTTCCAGCGTTCAGAAGCAGGCTTTTTATACATTTCTACGGCAACAGCAAAGTGCTCGTTCACATCTATGTTTTCCTCAACAGGCTCGCCAACGAGGACATCATAATGGACGGGATTTCTATGCATACATCGCTTACAGGAGTCGTGAAGTAACTCATCAATGTCAGCAGAGAGCTTCTCGCCAGTTACAGTTTCTGCGTGAACCTTGTTCTCGTTTAGCGATATTTTTCTTAAAGCTGCGAGTTTACCAAATTTCGCCTCAAGTTTTTTTCTCGAAATCATGCCTTCGCACGGCACGCCTATTATTCTTAAATTCGCCCTGTCTACCTGCTTTTCTGCTATGAGAACGCCCAGAGAACGGCTGTCGCAACCCTTCGCCACAATGGCTACTTTCTTGCCTTTCATACGATTAACATAGCCCGCAATGTTGTAACGGCAAAATCTGTTGAAAACGAGCTTTTCAGCATCTTCAGGTGTTCTCGCCACAAAAGGTCGGGGTAAGCCCAAAAATGTGGATTGTGTGAAACCTATAACAGCTTCCACATCGCCGCTTTCGAGCAGCTTTTTTGCTTCATCGCGGATTTGTTGCTCTATATTCATTTTACGCTCCTTTTGCCGATGGCATCTCGTCGATGAAATTGTCCTTTATGTAAAAATTGTTTTTACCGACTGACTTTACTTTGTCCGTAACTATTTTTACTATTTCCGCGAACCTTTGCCCCTCCGATGCGGAGCACCACGCAAAGTTAATCCTTTCCATCTGAAATCCAAGGAAATCGAGCAGGTCATGTATAGCGGCGAACCTGCGCCTTGCGTAATAATTGCCAGTAATGTAATGGCAGTCACCCGGATGGCATCCTGATATGAGCACTCCATCGGCACCGACCTGAAGCGCTTTCAGGGCAAAAAGTGGATTAACTCTTCCAGAACAAGGAACCCGTATAACCCTTATAGTCGGCGGATACTGGATTCGCGAGACTCCAGCCAAATCAGCTCCCGCGTAGGAGCACCAATTGCAAAGAAATGCTAATATTTTCGGCTTAAAATCGTTCATAACGCACCTTCCTTTATCTCGTCGCTTTTATAACAACCTCAACCCGCCTGTTACCGAGTCTCCCCTCAGGCAGGGAATTGTCGCAAAAAATCTTCCCGCCAAGAGTAGCGGGTTTATTGCCCATCTCGCCTCTGGCGGTGATTTTCACCCCATGCTCGTCAAACCAATTCCCGATTTTCCCAATATTCTTGCAAATTGCGACTATATCTATAATAGCTCCCATCTCAAGCTGCGCCCAGTAAAGCGACTGCTGACGGCTCCTCTCCTCGTCCTTGAGGACATCGGTATGACCGACAACCGTGACATCGAGCTTAAAGCCAGCATCGACAAGTTCTATTATGCGTCTCGCGACCACGAACCTGTTGGCTATCGCGTAAGGTTCTTCCGAAAGTTTTATGTCGGGAAGGTCGTAGTTCACCACGAACCAGCGCTCCGTTCGCTCTTCCTTCCCGCTTATTTTAAACTTTATCGGTTTGCTCCAAGCCCAAGAATTCCCGGCGGGCGACTCCTCAAGCGCAACCACATAATAGTTCCACCGAGGGTCGATAACCCCAAAAGATATGGTTGGCGTAGCGAAAACTCCCACGGGATAGCCATCTTCACGGATAAAACCGTAAAGCTGTGACTTCGTGCTCGCATTAACCGCATCGGCAGAAATTTTCCCGCCGAGCTCCACATTACACCACGGCCTTCTAACCACCCAATCACCATGAACCGTTACTTTTCTCTCGAACGAGCTGAAGTAGAAAACCCGCCACACTACATGCGGTGGAAGTTTCTCCGAGATTTCCCGCCAGTCTCCAGGATTCTGGGAACGAACTATAGCGAACGCAAGCGGATTGTATTCGAGTATTTTTACAAGTTTGTAGGTATCTTTAATGAGTTCGTCCACGCTGAATTTCGTCATGGGGGCAGTCGATATCACAGCAAGCTGGTTTTCCGCCTGAATTTTCGGGTCGGTTGAGCCGGCAACGCCTCTATTCATTCTCGCCGGGTCCGGTGATGGTTGCGTTACAACACGGTCCTTTATAAGGTTTTTGTTTTTTGAGAGGTTAAGAATAGCGTCCTTAACTTTTATCGCCCTTCTCATGGCAAGCGATACTTTATCCTCACCATCGCCACGCGGATGAAAATAGCCCCGAACCTCAACCACGACATCGACATTCAGTGCAAGCCTTCTTGCTATCTCGGAAAGAAGAGGATTAAATCGGGCATCAATATTTTGTGAACCGCTCCTAAAGAAAACCGCTGGATAGAACGGCGCCTCCTCATATGTAATTCTATTAAGCTTTGCTTTAATGGTTGATGGCGACACGCCGAATTGAGCGTAACCCAATGCCGTTATTGAAACCAATATAAACAGCACTTTTCGAAACATTTTGCTCACCTGCTCGCTTTATTTTTAATTTGAACGCTAAAAGACTTCCCAGCTTATAGCCTCGACTTCTTCCACTACCTCATCGTTTGTGAACCCTTTAAGGTCTATTGAATTCGACCTGCACGCGGCAGCGCACGCACCACAGCCTTTGCAAAGGGCAGGATTAACGCTCGCAACAACCTTTACTTTACCCATGACCTTCTTTTCGACGAGCTCTATTGCGCTGTAGGCGCAAACGGAAACGCATGTTCCGCAACCTACGCAGGTGAATTCGTTCACCTCAGCAGTAGTGCCGGCAGCCTCAACATAATCTTTTGAAAGTATGGTGCACGCTCTCGATACCGCAGCCTGAGCCTGTGCTATCGATTCCTCAACATTTTTCGGGGAATGAGCAAGACCGGCAAGGAACACGCCGTCGGTGGCGAAGTCAACGGGTCGTAGTTTCATGTGCGCCTCGAGGAAGAAACCATCGGCGGTAAGCGGAACTTTAAGCATCTTGGAAAGCTTCTCGTTGTTCTCACGGTCAGGAACTATGCCTGCGTTAAGAACTACCCAGTCGAATGGCATCTCGAAGTATGCGCCCAAAAGTATGTCCCATGCTTTAATTTTTGGCTTGCCATCATCACCAATCGTTACTTCAGGTGGCTTCTCAGGGTCAAATCGGATAAACAGTGTGCCCATTTCTCTTGCTTTTCTATAAATAAGTTCAGCATAACCGTATGTGCGAATGTCTCTGTAGAACACAACGACCCGTGCTTTAGGATTCTTGCTCTTTATGTAAACCGCTTCCTCAACAGCTTTCGTGCAGCAAACTCGTGAACAGTATGGATGTTCATCGTTTCTTGAACCGACACACTGAATGAAAGCGAATGTTTCACCGTCTTCGACTTTTATCTCGCCTTCGGCAAGTTTCATGTCGAGGTCTCGCATCGTTATGACTTTTTCCGACATCCCCCAGCCATATTCGCCCTGTTTTGGCTCGTATTGCTTTGCTCCCGTCGTTACTATAACCACTCCGTGCTCAAGTGTCTCCCTTCCGTCGGGGGTTCTTATCGTCGTTTTGTAGTTGCCCACATATCCCTCGATGTCCTCTATCTCGGTGGAAAGGTAAACCTTAACATTATCGAGTTTCTCAAGCTCCTTGGTAAGGAACTCAATATGTTCAGCAACTGTTGGGTTACCGGGTATGCCCT
>JAGGRZ010000009.1 GCA_021159335.1 bacterium | reverse complement strand
CAAGCACTCGACCCCTCGGTGCCAGCGATAATAGACCCATTCGACGGGATGGGCGACCTATTCTCAAAAACAATCCGCGCAATAGGAGACCCCCAAATAAGATTCATAGAGGACCACCTGAGGATTCTTCGAGCGGTAAGGTTCGCCGCACAGCTTGGCTTTGAGATCGAGCAAAAAACTGCGGAAGCGATAAGAATGCTTTCAGCACTCGTAGCAGACCTTTCACCACAGTGGCTTTGGAGAGAACTTTCCAAAGGAATGGAAAAGCCTGCACAACTGAAAAAACTTTTGCTCGAGTTCAACTTGTGGGAACACCTATGGGGAGACATATTCCCATCGCCAAAGGATAATACTAACGAGCTTAAAGCAGCGTCTATTGCACTGCCGCAGAAATCTTTATGGATAATGTTCTTCTACGATGATGCGCAAAGTTTGCCTGAGAAGATGAGCAAATTAGCTGAAAGAATTGAATTCCCACACAAGCTAAGAACCGACATACTTGAGATCGCGAGAATAGTATCCGAAATTAAAAAATTCGAAGAACTTTCCGCGCCTGAGAAAGTAAAAATACTTGATTCATTACAGTTTGAGGACGCGATAGCATTAGCTCGATTCATCCCTGAACTTTCCGAAAAAGCCGAGGAAATACTGAGAAAATACCCTAAAATAGGGGCAAAACCGCTCATAAGCGGTAATGAGCTATCATCACTCGGTCTGAAAGGTCAAAAGTTAAAACAGGTGCTCGCCCAAATAAGGCTCGCCCAGCTTGCAGGCAAAATAAAAAGCACAACTGAAGCTCTTAATATGGCAAAAAAATTGATTTAACCATATGAAAAATTTGTCCCGCAACCCTACCAACTCCAAAGTAAATAATCCCTCAAAAAATCCTATGTCTCAACCTTGATTATTTATAGTTGCAAAACAAAAACTTTTTCCCTAATTTCACTGGCTATGAGAATTGACGATGGAACACTTCGCACACTTATCGAGCATGCTCGTGAAGCGCGGAAAAACGCATATGCGCCTTATTCGGGTTTTAAGGTTGGGGCTGCCGTGCTTTGCGAGGACGGCAAAATATTTGTTGGTGCCAATGTAGAAAACAGTTCCTTCGGGCTTACGATGTGCGCTGAAAGAGTGGCTATACACAATGCAATAAGCAGTGGCGAGAAAAAAATAGAAGCTTTAGCAATAGTAGCCGAAAAAATCGCTTATCCCTGTGGTGCCTGTTTACAGGCTATAGCCGAGTTCGCAGAAGGCGATGTGCCGATAATAATAGCTGACGAAAAAGGGAAGAAAGTAGTAAAAACCAAACTTTTCGAGCTCCTTCCTAAACCTTTCAGGTTGGGTGGAAAATGATGAGAGTAGCTTTTGACGCCAGGATGCTTGAAGCATCGGGCATCGGGACATATATTTTCAACCTGCTGAAAAATTTTCCGGAAACTATAGAGGACATTGAGTTAACTCTTCTTGGCAACCCCGACAAAATTGTTGCTCATTTCGGAGAAAAGTTTGGCAATATAAGAAAAACCAACGCACCAATATATTCTGTATCAGAGCAGTTGTGCATACCCTTTGCTGCGAAAGGTGCTGACATCCTTCATATCCCGCATCATAATGTGCCCATTTTGTGGCGAAAAAAGCTTGTGGTCACGCTTCACGACATGCTCCACTGGGACCATCCGGAATACATCCCCGACTGGCGAGGAAAAATTTATCTCAAGTTGGTATCTGGCAGAATAAAGTCGGCAACTCAGGTAATATGCCCATCGTGGTTCACAGCCTCAAGAGCAAAAGAAATTTTGGGGCTTTCCGTGAACCAGATAACGGTTATTCATCAGGGTGTTGACAAAGAATTTTTTAGCAGACGCTCCCCTGATGCAGTAAAACAAGTTCTTTCGGAATACGGGCTGAAACCGGGAGGATACCTACTTTATGTGGGAAACCTAAAACCCCACAAGAACCTTCAAAGGCTTGCTGAGGCATACTCCATAGCAAGGAAAAAGGGAATACGAGCACGGTTGGTTCTGACGGGTAAGCTTGAAGGGCTTCGCGCAAAAGAGGATGTTGAAAAACTAATGCGTTTCGAGGGCGTCATACACATTGGGGAGGTTAAAGCGGAGGAGTTGCCATACCTTTATTCCGGGGCGAGAGCGTTGGTTTTTATATCGCTTTACGAGGGTTTCGGGTTGCCGCCGCTTGAGGCTATGTGCTGTGGTTGCCCTGTTCTGGTGTCCGATGCTGGACCGCTTCCGGAGGTGGTTGGCGACGCAGCAATAACAGTGGACCCATTCGATGTGGAGAAAATCGCTGATGCCATAGTTAAAATAGTAACGGACGAGGAATTAAGAAAAAATCTTATCAAACGCGGAAAAGAATGGGCGAAAAGATTTAGCTGGCAGAAAACGGCGTTCCAGACCATTGAGGTATATAAAAAAGTGGCCAAGCTGTAGTTCATGAGGGTAAAATTCTTCGACATAGCCGAGCAGACCAAGATGCTTTCGGACGAGCTCGAGGCAGCGGTTCTTTCGGTGCTTGAGAGCGGGCAGTATATACTGGGTCCCAAAGTTCAAACATTTGAGACACGGTTCGCTGAGTTTATCGGAACGAAGTACGCTGTGGGCGTTGGCTCTGGAACCGACGCGCTGGTAATAAGTCTCAGAGCATTGGGTATCGGTCCCGGCGATGAAGTCATCGTGCCATCGTTCACATTTTACGCTACTGCAGAGGCCGTGGCGAATGTGGGTGCAAAAGTGGTTTTCGCCGATGTGGATATCGAGACCATGAATATTACGGCGGAGCATATAGCTAAAAAGCTTACTAAAGCCACGAAGGCAGTCATACCCGTCCATCTTTTCGGGCTTTCGGCGCCAATGGACGAGATAATGGAACTCGCTGATCAAAAGAGAATATTCGTTATAGAGGATGTAGCGCAGGCAACAGGTGCGGCATGCAATGGCATAAAAGCCGGTTCTTTCGGAGACATGGCAGCATTCAGCTTCTTTCCGACCAAGAATCTGGCTGCCGCAGGCGACGGCGGTGCAATAACAACAAACAGCGAGAAATTGGCAACGAAGGCGAGAAAACTAAGAAACCACGGTTCAATAAAAAAGTATCGGAACGAGATGCTCGGCTACAATTCAAGATTGGATGCTATTCAGGCGGTCGTGCTTACGGTAAGACTTGGTTACATCCAAACATTTATAGATCTCAGGCGTCGTAATGCAGAGAAATATCGTGAAATGCTGAGTGATATAGAACAGATAGCTCTGCCCAAAGAACCTGACGGTTTGTTTCACACATACAACCAATTCACTATAAGGGTGCTCGATGGAAGACGGGACGAACTAAGGAAATTCCTCGCCAGCAAGGGGATTGAAACGATGGTTTATTATGAGGTGCCCGTTCACAGACTTGAACCTTTTGCTGGAAATTATGATGATTCCGAGCTTCCGAACACCATGCTGCTTTGCTCTCAGGTTCTTTCGTTGCCGATATTCCCCGAACTAACGAGCAGTGAGCTCGAATATGTCGCTTATTCGATAAGGGAATTTTTTAAATAACTTCCAAGATAATCCCATGAAGTGCAGGGTATGCGGAAAAACCGCTGTTATAAAGCTTAAATCGCATAATACTGCTTTCTGTGTGGAGCATTTCGTAGAGTTCTTCGAACGCAGGGTAGAAAGGGCTATAAGGCGCTTCAAGATGTTCGGGAGGGGGAGCAATATCCTCGTTGGGGTTTCCGGTGGAAAGGACTCGTTATCGGCATGGCTTGCCCTTAAGAGGCTTGGTTACGATGTCACAGGTGTGTTCATAAACCTTGGTATTGTGCCGAATTCAGACCTCGCACAGAGGCTGGTTGAGAGCTTCGCCAGCGAAAACAAGCTAAAATTAGCGGTGCTTGATGTAAAGGACTACCTTGGCGCGACAATCCCTGAAGCGAGGAATTTTACGAGGAAACCTACATGCTCGGTTTGTGGCATGGTTAGGCGTTACATTCTGAATAAGTTTGCGCTCGAAAATGGATTTGATGTGCTCGTTACCGGCCATAATCTCGACGACGAGGCTGCCACGCTTTTCGGAAACATAATGGATTGGAATCCGCAGTATCTTGCTCGCCAGTACCCTGTGCTGCCCGAGCAGGACGGTTTCGTGCGGAAGGTGAAACCTTTGGTGCTTTGCTCGGAGTACGAAACTTTAGCCTATGCTGTGGTTATGCGAATAGGTTTTGACAGAAGCAGATGCCCTTTTTCGAAAGGAGCAAGCTCACAATTCTACAAGCACATCCTAAACCTTATTGAGCACGACATGCCGGGGACCAAACAGCGGTTCGTCACAGGGTTTTACGAAAAAATATCACCCATAATATCGGGACAGGCAAGGAAACCTGAGCTTAAAAGGTGCAAAATTTGCGGTTATCCCACGACCGCAGGCGATGTATGCGCATTTTGTAGGCTTAAAGAGCTTATAAGAAAGGGGTAATTTCGCTTTGCTATAAAAAAAATTAGGTTTTTCGGCTCATCTGCTGAGAAGCTCGAAGTATAATAGTGCGCATTATTCCTTCTCGCCGAATAATACCCACGCGCTCGCATCGCTAATCTTTATTGTGACTATGTCACCGGGATTGATTTCGTCGGTTTTTGGGAAAACTACTGTTCTTCCCGATGGTGCGGTTCCGCGAAGCATGTCGGGACGCTTTTTATCTCTTCCCAAAACGAGAACGGACTGTTTGGTGCCTATAAATTTTCGGGAATACTTCTCCGCAAGTTTTATGCCGAGCTCGATAACCTTTTTAAGTCGGTCAAGTTTCACTGTCTCAGGGACATCATCGGGAAGTCTTGCTGCTGCCGTACCGGGGCGCGGAGAATATTTGAACGAAAATACTCCCGCAAATTCAACCTCTTCCATAGCCCGTATGGTCGCCATAAAGTCCTCTTCACTCTCGCCCGGGAAACCAACTATTATATCGGTAGTTATAGCAGCCTTGGGAAAGCGAGCATAAATCTGCTCGACGAGTTTCATGTATTGCGACAGCGTGTATTTGCGATTCATTGCTGAAAGAATTTTATCGCTTCCACTCTGAAGAGGAAGGTGAAATGCTGGTGGTATTTTGTCTTCAAACTCTTCCACGACATCGAGTATTTTTGTCGTGAAGTCCTTCGGATGATTCGTTACAAATCTAAGCCTTTTTAGCCCCTCTGTTTTCGCAATGAGCCGGAGAAGGTCGGCGAAGTCGAGGTCATTGAAGCGATAAGAGTTAACATTTTGGCCAAGAAGGGTTATCTCCTTAACTCCGAGTCTTACCGCTCTTCTTACCTCATCAATTATTAGCTCGGGGGGACGATATCTTTCGCGCCCACGGACGAACGGGACTATGCAGTAGGAGCAAAAGTTATTGCACCCGCGCATTATGGTTACGAAAGAACTTACCTGACCGCTTTCAATGTGAGCAGGCGCTGAAACCCCCAGAAAATCTTCCCTCGACTCGACGAAAACGCCACATCCTAATCTTCCGCTTACTATTTCCTCTATTTTGTCCAGTTGTTCGGTTCCTACCACGAAGTCAAGCTCCGGAATTAGCTCAAAAAGCTTTTCCCCATATTCCTGTGCAACGCAGCCTATGATGCCAACTTTAAGCTCAGGGTTCGACTTTTTCAGCCCAAGAAGGTTTCTTATTCTTCCCAGCGCTCTTTTTTCCGCGTGTTCGCGCACAGCGCAAGTATTAACTATTATTACATCCGCTTCACCCACATCTTCCGTAGGAACATGCCCAAGCTCCATTAGCCGCTCGGTTATCGCCATAGAGTCGTATTTGTTCATCTGGCAACCATATGTTATTATATGAAATTTCTTCTTCATGCCTGAAATTGATTTCTATCCTCAGAGCGAAATTAATTCATCTTAAATATTTTTCAATTCAAACTTGACATAAAACGCATTTAAAATAATTTTTGGAAAATTATGTATAAAGAATACACGACAATACGGGAAGTAGCAGGTCCGCTTTTGCTCGTTGAGGGTGTTGAGGGCGCCAAATACGAGGAGCTGGTTCTAATAACCCTTCCCGATGGTTCAAAGCGGCGTGGCAAGGTCCTCGAGGTTGACCGCGATAGAGCTCTCGTGCAGCTTTTCGAGGGTGCCACGGGTGTTGACCTCGCGCAGTCAAGAATAAGGTTTCTCGGCAAAGGAATCGAGCTCGGTGTCTCCCTGGATATGCTTGGAAGAGTTTTTGACGGCACTGGTCGCCCCATAGACGGCGGTCCCGAAATTATCCCTGAAAAAAAGCTTGATATAAACGGTGCGCCTATAAATCCCTACGCACGAGAGTTCCCCCGGGAGTTTATTCAGACGGGTATCTCGGCAATAGATGGGCTTAACACTCTGGTCAGAGGCCAGAAGTTGCCGATATTCTCCGGGTCAGGGCTCCCCCACAACAGACTCGCTGCACAAATAGCTCGTCAGGCAAAGGTAATAACTGGTGAGCAGTTTGCGGTGGTTTTCGGTGCTATGGGGATAACATTCGAGGAGGCACAGTATTTCCAAGAGGAATTCACGAGGACAGGAGCGATTGAGCGGGCGGTCCTATTTCTGAATCTTGCCGACGACCCTGCGATTGAAAGAATATCGACCCCGCGGATGGCTTTAACTACCGCCGAATATCTTGCATTTGACAAGGGAATGCATGTGCTCGTTATCCTTACCGACATGACTAATTACTGTGAGGCGTTGCGGGAGGTCTCCGCAGCGAGAAAAGAAATCCCGGGGAGACGGGGTTACCCTGGTTATCTTTATACCGACCTCGCAACCATCTACGAGCGCGCAGGAAGAATAAAAGGACGCGATGGGTCGATAACGCTTATCCCCATTCTCACCATGCCCGAGGACGACAAAACGCACCCTATCCCGGACCTTACCGGATACATTACCGAGGGGCAAATAGTGCTCTCGCGCGAACTTCACAGGAAAGGCATAATGCCCCCTATTGATGTTCAGCAGTCGCTTTCACGACTCCGTCAGAAAGGCATAGGTCCTGGGAGAACCCGTGAGGACCATGACGATATTTTTAACCAGCTTTATGCCGCCTATGCGCGAGGTGTGCAGGCAAGAGAGCTATCAGTTATTCTTGGTGAGGCTGCCCTGACTGAAATGGACAAAAAATACTATGAATTCGCAGAAACATTCGAAAAAGTTTACATCGGGCAGGGCGAATATACCGACCGTTCTATAGAAGAAACGCTTGACCTTGGCTGGAAATTGCTATCGGTATTCCCCGACATGGAGTTGAAACGAATAAGGAAAGAATTCCTCGAAAAATACATGAAAAAATTCCGCAAAGAAGAACCAGCCGAGACCGTAGAGGCTAAATGAGTTTCTATATCCCCACTAAAATCAGATACCAAATTATATAAATAATGTTTGGCAAATCCGCCAGAAAAGCCGATTATGCAGTTCTAAGAGTTGCCGTGATGATTTTATTTGCTGCTTATTTCTTCAAGATTGGCATGAGCAAGTATCTTGTATCCTTTCTTTTCTATAGCAAATATGGTCATTCGAGGCATGGGCTTAGTTGTCATAGGCTTGCCATCAATGGTTTCGTGGGTAACTGCCACCGTGTAAGTGACTATTACTATGTTTTTGTAACTTGTGGTTTTAAAATTATCAAGTTTATATTCACCGAGTTGTAGGTTTTCTATGAGTTTGAGCTCTTCTTCTTTGCTACGAGCACCATCTTGGTGTATGGACTGAAATCCGTCTGCCATGGTATTTTTGAGCGCCTCTATATTTCCTTCGGCCATATTTTTCCAGAAATCCCGCACGAGTTCTTCACCGCTTACTTTTCCCTTGGCAATGGCAAAGTTGAAGCTGCACAGAAAAAACACCACAGCCAGGACAAACGCCACATGCTTAAGTCCACCCATCGTTTCCTCCTTACTTAGTTGAGTATGGGTTGCTGTGATTGTAAACAACAAATGTATAAAAAACAAGCAAAAATTTTGAAAAAATAAAAAAATCATGTTTTCGAGTGCCCTAATTGAACTCAAATTCTACAAAAAGATAGTGCAAAACTATATTTATGAACTATTTTTATTGTGAAATTAGAAAGGGAATAATATGGTTGTGCTAATCTTCATCTTGGCCCTTCTTCCCGGAATTCTTTGGTTATGGTATGTTTACAAAAGCGACAGGTTTGAACCCGAACCTCTTGGTGATGTTGCTATAGTTTTCATATGCGGTTTCTTCGCGGTTTTACCTACAATATTGATCGAACTCGGGTTGAGAATGGTATTCGGGTTAACGGGATACGCAACCACAATTTATGAGGCTATAGGAAGCGCGTGGTTCATAGCTGGTGCGGTGGAGGAGGTAATAAAGTTCAGCGTGGTGCTTTTCGTCATATATTTTAACAAAGAATTCGACGAACCAGTCGATGGAATCGTTTACGCCTCAGCAGCAGCGGTCGGTTTTGCCTCGCTGGAGAATTTCTTTTACATGCTTCGTTTTGGCGCGCATGTTATACTGCTTCGAGGTCCCCTATCTACACTTGGACATGTAGTTTTTTCTACGCTATGGGGCTATGGTCTTGGACGGGGCAAATTCCATCCAAAAGTAGCTAAAAAATTAGCTCTCTACGGGCTTATTCTGGCTGCGCTCGCTCATGGCGCGTATAACTTCCTGCTTATATCACCATCGGTTTTCGGAGAAAACATAGGAATTCCTCTCGCTTTTTGCGTTATTCCGCTTACATTATTTCTTTGGTATGTTATGCATAAACACATCAAAAAATCTGAAGCCATATCACCATACAATCCACATCCTGAGGAAGACGAGCTCGATAAATACGACGACATGAACGAAACAGCGTAGGGGAGTTGAGATGATTTATACAGTAACATTAAATCCAGCGCTGGATAGAACAGTCTATGTGGAGAAACTTATAAAATATGAAAGTATAAGAGTTATCCGCGAGGAGCACTACGCTGGCGGGAAAGGAATAGATGTATCGAGGGTCATAAAAAAGCTTGGCGGACAAAGCATAGCACTCGGATTTTTAGGGGGCTACGCTGGGATGGAGATGGAGGGCAGGCTGCTTAATGAAGGCATAGCGTGCAACTTCGTTTGGACAAAGAGCGAAACGAGAGTTAATGTAATAATACACAGCCTTGATGACGGCGGCGAATATCGTTTGAACTTTCGTGGTCCGGAAATTCGTCCGCAGGAGGTCGCAGAGCTTATGCAAAAGTGCCGCTCATTAAAGCCCAAACCAACCTTCGTGGTTATTTCTGGAAGCGTTCCCGAGGGTGTTGACCCAATAATATACGAGCAACTGATAATAACATTTGAGTCACAGGGAGCAAAAGTCATACTTGATACATATGGAGAACCATTAAAAAAGGGGCTTCTGGCGACGCCATTTATGGTAAAACCAAACCTTGTGGAACTTTCGGAATTTTGCGGGGACAAACTTAGTTCTATTAAAGAGATTATAAAAGCAGCGAAAGAGCTTTTAAAGTTTGTGGATGTTGTTACCGTATCCATGGGGTCTGACGGGCTTATTGGGGTGACAAAAGAGAGTTCCTACCACGCTATACCGCCGAGGGTCGAAGCAAAAAGCACAGTCGGCGCAGGCGATTCGGCTGTAGCAGCTATGGTTCTTGCTCTTGAGCGAGGGATGCCGTTTGAGGAGGTTATAAGGCGCGGTGCTGCTGCCGGAACAGCATCGACATTAACTGACGGAACAGCAACGATTGACATTAACGATTTTAATAATATTTTAGCTAATACAGTAGTTAAAAAAATAAGTGATGTTGGAGGGTAGATGAGACGACTTTTGCTATATTTTCTTGTCCTCGCATGCTTTAGTATAGCGCATTCACAGTCTATAGCGGTGCGGGATTGGCTCGACTATCGTGGAGTCTGGGAGGGACATTCCCACTTCGAAAATAGACTTTTCTTAAGTGTAGATTGGAGTAATTTCACGACAGGGCTGCAATACCTCGCACAGCAGCCGTCAAAGCTTTTCCGTGAGACGGGAACTGATACCATAAAATCAGCTATAGAAAGCTATTGGTTCAGTCTTTACCTTAAAAATCTCGAATTCACTGCTGGGAGTTTCACAACTATTCTCGGTCAGGGACTTATTCTTAATCTTGTCCGCCAATACAATATTGACATCGACCATCATGTCGACGGTGCATACCTCAAACTAAAGCTTCCGAGCGCAGATGTCGTAGGTTTCAACGGTCTTGCTCGCTGGGATGATGACGCGCTGGTAAGAGGCGGTCAGGTGGTTTTCAAGCCGTGGAAGTTGCAATTGGGGCAGGAATACGCCAAAATAAAACCCAAAGACGGCAAGGATGTGGAACTTTACGGAACTATGGTAGCCTGTGATTTCGACTTCCTTTCGTTGTGGGCTGAGGCTGGAATAAAGAAACCACTGTGGGAAGAGCTGCCAACTGGTTACGCATATTACCTTTCCACCGTATTCTATAT
>JAGGRZ010000008.1 GCA_021159335.1 bacterium | reverse complement strand
GATTATCCCTACAAGCAGTGCTCCTGATATGGAACCCGCTGCGCCGCCTAAAACCATGTATAAGCCAATTTTTAATTTTAAATTTTTCTTGTGGCTTATGGTGCCAACGAGAGATGAGAAAGGAATAACCAGAAGATTTATACCGAAAGCATTAATAAGCGGCAACCCGGCAAGGTTAAGAAGTGGGATTCTTACTGAGCCACCTCCTATACCAAACATTCCGCTCATGAATCCCGAAAAAAGCCCGATGAGTAAGTATGTTATGTATTTAATTGTCAAAATGAATCGCTTGATGAATTTAAATTTTTTAATATAAATTTACGAAAAAGGAGGTTGTTAATGCAATATAAGCTTATTGATTAGCTAAAATTTATTTCAGCAAATTAACCACTTCCGAGTATGCTGCTTACATCATGATTGCTGCTTTTTTTATTATTTTGGTATATCTCGTTTTGATAGAAATGCGATATTCAATTCTAAAAGGAAGGATAAAAAAGCTATGTGCGAAGAAAGATGAGCTTGAGAGTTATTTGCAGAATTTGAACATTGAGTTTGAGAACCTACTCAATAATTATAACGATTTGCGCGAGAGAAAGAGCGAAGTAGAAAAAGAGTTGGATTACATAAATAAACAAGTTGATGCTAAAAGAATCCTCCTTAAAGATTTGGAGAAGGAAATCGTCGAAATTAGGAAATTGAAATTAGCATTGGAAGGTAGAATTGAGAGTCTTATACAAAAATTAAAAGATTATTCTATTGAAATTAAGGTTAAAGAATATTTGTTCGAGAAATTAAAGGGATTCAAAGCAAGGAATTTAAGCCATGTATTCAACATATTATGGTTTTTAATGATGTTCTTTTTTGCAACAGTCTACTATTCATCAGTCCACAGTAAGGTTCCACTGATAAGGTCTGCATACGCTGAAATAGCGTATCTTATAGGCTGGGCATTGTTGTGGTCTTTCACATTGTTCGTTTATAAACATTCTATATCTGCAATGAATGAAACTCTGAAAAATTACGAACCTCGTTTTGATGCTATCAAACATGCGGATGAAATCGAAAATGAATTGCGAGTGTATATTGATAGGAAAAATGCTCTGACTTCTACTATTGAGGAAAAAGAGAAAGAGAAGACCGATAGTATTCCTAAGGATGAGGATAGAGTTGTTGGTGTTCAGCCCGTTAAGGTTCAATCGAGAGAAAGAAAAAGTCCCGAGAATTTGAAGGTTGAAAATTCTTCTGTGGATGAACTGAACGAATTGTCTAGTCAAATTTTCAAATTAAGAATTCAGAAAAGGAATCTTTTAAAGGAATGTAAGGAATACGAAAAGAAGATTCAACAAAAGAGGGACGAGTATAGAAGTTTGGATAAAAATGTTAAAATTTTAGAATTGAGGCTAAAAGAACTTCGTGATTCAATGATTAAGTATATTGATAAGCCTCGCGAAACAGAAGCTGATGCGGTAGAGTCTGGATTAGTTCCCCAACAAGAAGTGAACAATGAAGAAGAACAGTTAAAAACGGATATAGCTTTATTGGAGGCTAAAAAGAAAAAGCTTGAGAAAGAAGTTGAATCATTACAAGAACAAAAAGATGACTTGGATGAGAAGGTTGATTCATTGACTATGAATAAGGTACGCCTAATTGAAGAAATAGATTCATTAAAGGAAAGGAAAAAAGAACTGAAAAGCGAAGTTTTTCCACTGGAAGGCAAAAGAAAAGAATTTGATAAGCTAAATAAGAAAGTTGAACAATTAAAAGACGAAAGGAAGAAACTGAGAAAAGAGAAGAGATTATTAGAAAAGTCTCTCGCTCCTTTATATGAAATAAAAAACAATTGGGAGCAACTAAAATATTTTGTTCCGCCTGATTTTCTTTTGAATGATGAGACTATTTATAGTAAAAAAATTGATATTTCAAGAACACACGGAACTATTTGGGGAACCACAGTAAATAAACTGGACGATATTAAGAACGGCGATGATAGAAAGTTGTTCGAGTCAGTATTGAGAATGCCTTATGTGGAGAGTATAAGAATTGGAGAGAATTTAGATTGTGACCCTATCCCCAAACCGATACTGGAAATAGTGAAATCGCAAGATCAGCAACTATTGAATAAAAACATAGTAAAGCTTAGATTTAGAACATCAGACAGAGGCAGTGGAACATCGCATATGGTTTATGTGAAAGTAAAAGGAAGTAAGTCATGCAAGCTTTATGAGCTCTTTATATTTTTCACGCTAGTTACATTATTATCTTTTGATCAAAGTATTCTAGCGAAATCCTAAAATAATTTGGAGGCGGCGGGAATCGAACCCGCGTCCGGTGAGTTTCGGCTGGTGGCTCTACAGGGTTAGTCCGGTTTTTTATCTCGCCCGGTGAGCCGCCACCGGACAGGCAACCCACCGAGCCAGCCTCAGTAGGTCTTAGCTGGTCAGGCTGAGGCGCCCCGACCAGCGCAGCTCCTGTGCCGACCCTCCATTGCAGCCCCGCAGGAGCACCCGGAACTGCGGAGGGCGCTGCTCAATTAGGCAGCGAGTGCATAGCTGTTCGCACCTATTGGTGCTGTGACAGTTTTACGGCTTGCCACAGGCCGCCCTGCACCTACCAGCCTCAACGCCTCACCGTCGAAGCCCATCGCCCCCAATTGTCAATGAACGAAAACTTGATTCATTATTATCTTATTATATCTTATAAAGAAGTTTTTTCAATAGGAATTGATGATATGAAAAGTTTTGTGCTTGTTTTTGCAACAATTTTTTCAGTAATTATCGCACAGAACCATCCTAATTCAGTATCGATAAGCCGTGCTGTAGCAAGATGGGACGGCACATACCCCATAAAAATTATCGTTTTGGGCGATAATGCCAATGTAAACCGAATTTTTTTAGCTTTGGTCAGTCAGATTTGTGCCATCTCGGAAAGCTTGCTTTTCGTTATGACGACCGGAGACCATGCAGCTGGCGGCGACTCAGGCGGCTACGCAAGGTATCTTGCCGTTATAGACACACTCCCGGTTCCGTGGATAACTGTCATGGGCAACCACGAGATAGACGACTCCCTCGGATGGTATAGGTTCGAGAGGCTTTTCGGTTCGCCCGATTTCTTCTTCGATGTGGGGAATTACCGATTTGTGGCGCTTACAGACTGTTATCCTGCGCCTGCGCCTGTATCGCTGGGGGAGAATGTTTACTATAAATTTACCCATGAGCAGCTTTCGTGGCTCGATTCAGTGTTGTCCTCGTGGAGCGGGTTCGCCATCGTTTTCGTCCATGTGCCGCCATACCTGCGCGGTCATTTTCCATATGACCTTGGTTGCGTCGGTGGTTGGGGTTATTCACCCCCAAGAGATGAATCGTTGACGAAACAGTTTACCCGTATTCTCAGGGACCACAATGTTTTGGCATGTTTCGCTGGGCACCTTCACTGCTATGACAACTACACTCCGAATGATACGGCTTATGGTGCGGTTCACTACATAATAACCGGCGGTGCTGGAGGTCCACTTAATCCGTGGATTTACAGAGCCCCTTACGGCGGCGCGATGTATCACATGCTTATGCTTGAGCTTGAAGAGGATGGAACAATTAGGTTGCACATTATTCGACCCGATACTGTTGATGACGGCATCATCGAGGTAACTTTTGACAGTCTTTATGAGATGACGCTTACGCCATCAGAAATTTTCGAGTCGGGAAATGATGATGGAAAGTTTTTGACAGTGTATCCGAATCCAACAACTGGTGTGTTAAATTTCAATAGAAGTCCCGGGCAAGTAGAGATATATAACCTTAGAGGAGAACTTGTTTACAGGCGGAATATTATCGGGAGAACCGTCGATTTCGCCCATCTTAACATTCCCAATGGGGTCTATGTGGTTAAGACCCATGAAAGCCTATACAAAATTTTTTACGTAAAATATTAGCATTTATATATTTTCAACAATGTAGTATTTTCCTTCTCCATCAGCGACAACAGCGCCATCAGGGTCTATTAAACTGCCTCTTGCGAAAAATATTTTTCCGCGATGCTTGGTCATTTCACCTTTGAATTTGTATCTCACATTTGGTCGGACTGGTGCGCGGAATCGGACTTTAAGCTCCATCGTCAGATAATACTTTCCGAACACCATCCATCCTGTCCAGCCCATGCCTTCATCAAGCACCGCGGTAATTATCCCGCCGTGGACTATTCCCTCGTAGCCACAGTATTCAGGCTTTGCAATGAACTCAGCCTCAACCTCTGAACCCCTTCCATAAAATGTCATGTTAAGCCCTATGGGGTTTCTTTCTCCGCAGACGAAGCATGTGGGATACTTCGGTATTTCTTCCCATTCGCTCATGTTAACCTTTGAAAAGAACATACCTGAGGACGAATGCCCCAGCAATAATCCACATGGTTGTGCTTACTTTTTCGCCTTTCCCAGCAGCGACTGCACAGATAGGGTAGGCAATAAATCCCAGTGCCATACCATCGGCTATGGAAAATGTTAGCGGTATCCCGATAAGCGTGAGGAATGACGGTATGGCAAGCCAGAACTTTTCCCATTCTATTTCTTTTATCGTTTTTGCCATAAGGATACCAACCATAATAAGCGCCGGTGCGGTTATGGGATAGAATTTCGTTCCGCCAACTGTTATGCCACCGCCTATAGCTTTTATTATGGGATAGAAAAACATGGATATTATGAATAAAAGTGCTACTATAACCGCTGCGAAACCAGTTCGGGCGCCGGCTGCTATCCCAGTGGTGGACTCTATATAGCTCGTTACCGTCGATGTGCCGAACATAGCGCCGACAACCGTCCCGGTCGCGTCCGTGACCATAGCACGCTTGACATTTTTTACCTCTCCATCCGGTGTAACGAGATTTCCAGCATACGCAACAGCTAAAAGTGTTCCAATGGTATCGAACAAGTCCATGTAAAGGAATATGAATACCGCGAGCCAAAAAGATGGACGACCGATGTCGTGAAATGCAAATTTAAGGAATGTTGGCTTATAATCAGGAGGAAGCGAAAGAATCCCTTCATATTTGATGAGACCTACCGCGAGCGCCACAAGAGCCGATATAACGATACCGAAAAATATAGCTCCTGGAACTTTCTTGATGTAGAGTATCATCATTACGATTAAGCCGAGTATTGCAATAAGTGCTACTGGTGAGTGTAAGTTTCCTATTTGAAGAACTCCGCCCTCACTTTTAGTAACAAGTCCACCCTGGATGAGTCCCAGAAATGCTATGAAGAGTCCTATGCCCCCTGCAGTAGCATAACGCATTGTGTCAGGGATAGCGTTTAGAATAGCTCTTCTTACTTTGAATATGGAAAGAAGCAAGAATATTATACCCGCTATGAAAACTGCGCCCAGAGCTGATTGCCAGACCATGCCCATCCCAAGAACCACGGTGAATGTGAAAAAGGCATTCTCGCCCATCCCTGGTGCAAGTGCTATAGGAAGGTTTGCGTAGAGCCCCATCATTATCGTTGCGAAAGCCGCAGAAATACAGGTAGCAAATGTTATAGCGCCAAAATCCATCCCTGCATGTGAAAGCATTGCTGGCTGAACGAAGATTATGTACGCCATCGTCATGAATGTTATCACCCCACCCCTTATTTCGCGGGCAAGTGTGGTTTCGGAAGAAGCGAAGTCAAATAACTTCATACATGCCCCCTTTCACGCTATTTGGAATTAGAGCTTTTTAAAAGCGGGCGACGGGACTCGAACCCGCGGCCACCAGCTTGGGAAGCTGATGCTCTACCACCTGAGCTACGCCCGCATCTTACTCTAATAATTAAATTTTTGAAAATCTATGTCAATAGCTTTTGTGAAAGAAGGCAGGATGTCAACTTCAACATAATTTTTGTGTTATTTTATTATAAGTATTTTGCCGCTGCCTTTTTGTTCTCCAGCACTTATTGTGTAAATATAGACGCCGGGCGCTACTTTTTGTCCTAAATGGTTTTCGCATCTCCAGAAAATTTTGATTTTCCCGGGAATGGTTATGTGCTCGTTGTGTTCCCAAACAAATTCGCCTGACGAATCGAAGATTTTTAGGGATACTTTTGTAGGTCTTGTGAGTTCAACGCGGAAAGTAATATTGTCGCCCCGGCATGGGTTTGGGAAAGGTTTGCCTATTTTTGCAGTCCAGGACATCGGGACGGATAGTGAATCGGTTCGCCTCACGGTTATTTTCAGCGCTCCGTTTGTAGCTGTGCTGAGTATCGTGGGCGAAATTATTATTTCCTTGTATTGCCATCTTCCGGCAACCGCAACATTGTGACCGGGAGCCGCGAACAAAGCATCGTTTGGGGTATCGCCCGGAAGCTCAACAGGAAGCAGCATTAACCAGCCGCTTGAAAAGTCAATTAATCTTAGATTAGCAACTACGCCATATTCAAAAGGTGCATAGGCAAGTGTATAATAGCTCATGGAAAGAGATTGAAGCGAGTCGTCGATTCTTATTAAACTGTCCCTGAAATAAAGTGTGTCAGTTTTGGGAGGCGGATAGTTTCTCCCCTCGTAAAAATACCCTTCGTGCCAGTTGCTGCCCACTCTAACTCGCCATAACTGAAAAAGCTGAATTATGTCGGCGAATGTTTTTCCATGCTCTTCGGCTATGTCGCGGACCGCGTAAGCTGGCGTCTCTGTCTCACAGTATTCCCAGCTTCGTTTCACTATCTCACCGGTAAAACGCACCCCAGGTGGTGACAATAGCTCCTCAAGGAAAATAGGGAACAAAACAGCACCGTAAACTGCGCTCGGTTCCGATGATGGATAGTAGAATAGCGGCAAGCGCGGATTATCCTGAAAACCGGGGATGTATTGATAATAGTCGTTAACATCGTCGTAAACGAATTCCTCGTCAAAAACCGCTGTAGCCTCAAGCCACCAGCCAAAGTTGATAGCATCTGATGGAAACCTGTATGCGAATTGAACTACATGGAAAAACTCGTGGGCGCATGTTACCCTTAGTGCTGGAAAGGGGTTGTCTTTGTATCGCTCAATGCTTGTTAAATCGCAATTTATAGTGATGTAAGCCGATGCTTTTTGACTTCTTCCAACTGTGAAAATTTTCCTCGGGTAGGTCATCCCGTACATTCCGTCCGACAGTTTTGCGAGGTAAACATCTACTCTTTCGTCGCCGCCGAAGCTGTCCGGGTCCGTAAAGCCCGTTGAATCGGGTATGGGCTCCCGGTATTTCAGCGAATCCATGAGTATTCCCCACACATGTTCAAGATAAACTGCCGTTGATTCGACATAATCGGGAATATTGTCATCGTCGATATCACCCGGAAAAACTGAATTGTAACCCGTCGTATCATACCAGATTTTGAAGTGCTCGGTTCCGAATGAGTAAGGCAGCACAGGAGTTGCTATCACCTCGCCCGCGTAGAAGTAATTTATGCCGTCAATAGTGCCGCATTTTATCGCCAAAAGCTGGGAGGTAATCGCAAAAATGATTATTGCGGGGAAAATTCTTATTATGAACACAGTTTTTTCGTGATGTAGCATTGTGACACGCTTTTTTAGTAACAAATTAGGGCTACATGGTCACCATGACGCTTCCCCAGGTGAATCCCGCTCCGAAGGCGACCATCAAAACATTTTGTCCGCTTTTTATCCTGCCATCTCGAACGGCTTCGTCAAGTGATATCGGGATGGACGCTGCGGAGGTGTTTCCGTATTTGTCGATGGTTACGACTACTTTTTCCATGGGCAACTTAAGCCGCCTCGCAAGGAAGTCGATTATTCTTATGTTCGCTTGGTGGGGGATTAGCCAGTCGAGTTCGTCCATGGATAGTCCGGATAGCTCAAGTCCTTTTAGCGCGGCTTCCTCCATCTGACGAACTGCGTGCTTGAACACCTCATTACCGTACATGACGATGGTGTGCTCGAGGTTTGCTGCTGTTTTTAATGAGGCAGGTTTTACTGTGCCACCAGCTGGCTGATATAGAAGGTATCCCAGTGAACCATCTGATGCTGTGTAGATAGCCTTGATGCCGCTATTGTCATCGGATGGTCCAACAACCGCTGCACCAGCACCATCGCCAAAAAGAAAGCATGTTCCTCTGTCGGTCCAATTTAATATTTTCGTTAGTTCTTCGACTCCTACAATGAGAACATACCTTGCATAACCCGACCTTATCATTGCGTCTGCCTGCTTGAGCCCGTAAATAAATCCTGTGCAACCAGCGGAAAAGTCGTATGCCAAAACTTTCCTCGCGCCAAGTTTGTGCTGTAGTATGCACGCAGTGGATGGGAAAGCGTGGTCAGGTGTTACTGTGCCAACCAGTATCGCATCGAGTTCCTCGGCATCTATGCCTGCCATCTCAAGCGCCCTTTTGGATGCTTCGTATGCCAGTTCGGAAGTAGGAGTGTTTTTGTCACTAAGCCTGCGATAGCTTACCCCGCTTCTCGTCTTTATCCATTCATCAGATGTGTCAATGATCTTCTCGAGATCAGCGTTGGATAACATACCCTCAGGTAACTTTGACCCTGTGCCGAGAATTTTTGACCTCAATGTTAAGAACCTCCAGTTTTTTGGCTGCCTTTCTTAGTTCTAATGGAAGATTAACCAATGCCATCTCGTATGCCATTATTATGGCGTTTTGGATAGCTTTCGATGAGCTGAGCCCATGACCTACAATAATGTTTCCATCAACGCCCAAAAGAGGTGCCCCGCCATATTCGGCATAGTTGTAATTTCGTAATGTTCTTCTTATAGCTGGGTATAGGAACGCGAAACCTATAAGCGAAAGGATTGATATCCTTCGCCCTTTGTGCATGAGTTGCCTAACGATAGAATATATGCTCTCGGTATATTTGAGAAGAATGTTACCAACGAATCCATCGCAGACCAGAACATCCACACACCCGGAAAGTATGTCCCTGCCCTCAATGTTTCCGACGAAATTTATTCCAAGCGTTTCCGCGAATTCCTTCAGTATAGCGTGCGCTTTTTTGACGACTGCGTTGCCCTTCGATGGTTCCTCGCCTATGGATAGAAGTCCTATTTTGGGATTTTCATAACCAAGAAGGTGTTTTACATATTCCGACCCGATGACTGCGAACTGGACGAGATTGTGCGGTTTGCAATCTGTAGTAGCGCCGACATCTATTACTGCGATTTGATGTCCGCCCATGGTAGGGAAAAGAGCGAGTATTCCGGGGCGCTCGATTCCACTAAGCATCCCGAGTCTTAAAACAGCCGACGCAGCCACTGCACCCGTGTGTCCTACGCTTATGAACGCATCGGCTTGGCGTTGCCTTATGAGTTCAACTCCTTTGGCTATCGATGTTTCGCTGTCTCTGGCAGCCTCTATGGCTGAGCTTCCCATCTCAACAGTCTTTTCCGCGTGGACTATTTCTACTCTGTCACTGGGTACATTCAGTTGCGTAAGGTGTTCCCTTATTTTAGCCTGATGACCGACAAGCACTATTTTAAGCTTTGGCACCCGCTTTATCGCCCTATATGCAGCTTCGATGTTGACAAGCATCCCCTTATCACCGCCGGCGGCGTCCACCGCAACGGTAACCATTTCGTCGGCTTTTCCCGATTTTCTTGCTATCTCGGCGGCTCTTCTTAATATGTCATCGCCTATGGATACCGTGGTTACTTCTCCTTTTTCTTGGTTGAGATTATGGGCATCCCATCGTAGTATCCGCAGTGAGGGCACACTCTATGAGGAAGTTTTGGCTCGTGGCAATTGGGACATTCAACATAGTTTACCGCTTGTATTTTGTAGTGTGTCCTTCGCTTTCTCGTTCTGGTGTTCGATTGCCTTTTTTTAGGAACAGCCATGTTATCCTCCTGATTTGATTATTCGGGCTACGAAGATTTATTTGTTTTCTTAAGAAGAGCAGCGAGTTTCTCCCACCTTGGGTCCGGGCTTTTGTCGTTTTGCCCCAAAGAGTTTATGTGTTCGCATGTAGTAACATTAAGATTAGCACCGCACACAGGGCAAAGCCCTTTACAATCCTCTGAACAAAGAGGATAATTCGGTATACCAAGAAGCACGGCATCATGAATTCTTGGCGCTATGTTTAGAACTCCCTTGTGACGGTCCACATGAACCATGTCCTCGTCCCACAGGTCAACCTGCTCTGGTGCTCCAAGCGAAAGCCTTGCCATGAAATTAACCGCCTCTTTTAGCTCGTATTCAAACATTTCGAGACATCTCACGCACTGAAGCCTGACTTTTGTCGTTACCCACCCCATGCATGTTATCTCAAAACCAGTCCTTATGCATGTCAGCTCGAAAAGCACAGGTTCGTTGAATTCGGCTCCGAATAATTTAAGTTCAAGCTCTTCAGGCTTAAACAAAAATTTCCTTACGCTCTGACCCTCTGGCAAAGCGTTTATTTCCAGAATTTTTTCCATAATAAAGATTTTGCTTACTCGCGCTCTACTTCCGCCGCCTTACTCGCCTTGGCCTCATGTTCTTCTTGTTCTTAAGAAGCTCTTTCTCCTTTTCAAGAATGTCCGCTATCGTCTGCTTCTCAAGGAACTCAACGAGCATGTCCCTCATCTTCTCCCATACCGTCCTCGCGATGCAATAGTCGATATTATCGCAATAGGACAAATCGTCAAGACATTTTACTATCGAAAGATTACCCTCCAAAGCAAGCTCTATGTCCAGAAGGCTTATCTGCTCCGGCTTTTTAGCAAGAGTGTATCCTCCTCCGGGTCCTTTTAAACTTTTTACTATCCCCGCTTTCCTGAGTCTCGCAAGAAGCTGTTCCAGATACGACGGTGATATGTTTTGCTTCGACGCTATCCATTGTATCGGCACCGGCTTACCGCTTGACGACTTAGCAAGTTCCAAAATAGCTCTTGTACCATAACGAAGCCTTGTCGATAATTTCATTCAACCTCCTTTTGTGAATTTTACCCAAAGAACGCTAAATTTATAATTCTTACCAATTCAGTCAAGCAAAATAAAAGATTTTATTTACTAATTCAAAAATACATGAAAAACTTTTTTACGCAACAGCTTAATTTTTAGGAAGTATTTATCCGCCCTTGCCGTACCTTATGGGCACATACTCCACCGATGGTCTTCTTCCCGGTGGTTGTGGATGAAGCTCCATGAGCGCGTAAACTTCCTCTGGCATATCAGTAGAGACTTCGATGCCCATCTCGCGCAGATGGTCCACTGTAAGGGGATAGTCGTGGGTCCACTTGCCGCTTGTGAGTTCTTTGGCAAGCCTATCGCATTTCTCCTCGTCGTATTTGTCCGAGAGAATGTTCTTTATAAACTCTTGAATTTGCGCTATCGCCTTCTCAGCCATATCGGCCAGGATCAATGTTTCATCGTCTGCTTCGTTTCCTTTTTTCTCGGCTACTTTAAGCACCGAGACCGCGGGTTTATCCCCCAGTTGTGGGTCGAGAGGTCCCAGCACGGCATTAGCGTCCATTACTATCTCGTCGGCGGCGAGCGCTATCATAGTCCCGCCGGACATGGCGTAATGTGGTATGAACACGGTTACCTTGGCTGGATGTTGGGCAAGAGCATGCGCTATCTGCTCAGTAGCAAGAACCAATCCGCCAGGGGTGTGAAGTATGAGGTCTATAGGAACATCTGGGTCCGTTATGCGTATGGCTCTTAGAACCTGTTCCGAATCCTCGATGTTTATGTATCTGAATATAGGAATCCCAAGCAAAGTCATGGTTTCCTGGCGGTGAATCATTGCTATAACGCGGCTTTTCCGCTTCTGCTCGAACTTTCGAAGGATAGCCATCCGCTGCCCCTCAAGAATTCGCCGCTGGAACATGGGCCAGAGGGCAGAAAATATCAGAAAAAGCCAAAAGATATCCATTATGTGCATGCTCCCTCCTTTTTGTCCCATTAAATTTTGAATCTTAGAAATGCACCTATGTAACCATTTTGCGCAAGTTTTTCGTTGCCCTCTATATGGTGAATTTCGGTGCCGTGCGTTATAGCGGTTTCAACGAGTTCATCGACTATATCGACTATAGGGATTAGCTCTTCGTCGCAGAATTCGCACCTTCTCATCTCGACAGATAAGAATCCGCACTTGGGACAGATAAACCCTTCTTTCTTAAAGTTCTCATCGACTAATATTGTTCTTGCGGCGCTGTAGTTGACTGCTTTTACTGTGTCCTCAAGCCCCACGACAGCCAGGCCATCCTTGCTTACTTCGGATATAAGCTCATCGACCATTTTAGCCCATGTTTCCTCTGTAACACGTTTTATAATTTTGCTCGCATCTTCAAGAACCTTCTTTACGGTAGCCTCTGGACCATAGGGTAGCCAACCAACGAGCTTTCGCTTGAGGTAGGAATGCAACATGCTTTCGACATCATAACGCAGCTCAGCGTGGGTTCCTATTATGAGGTAGTCGAACCTATCGCGCATAAATACCTTGAAAACATACTCGTTAACCCGCTGCAGGTGTTCGTAAAATCTTTTTTCGAGTCGTCTTTCTATGCGCCTTTCATCGAATCCGTATTGCCCACCACCAGGGCCACGTCTTCCCCCATGGTGTGGTATGGGCACCACCTCTTTTCCTGAGGCGAATCCCGGGACTCTGGCTGTTACTCTGGGCAGTTCAGTTTCCATCTGGGCGTGTTCCTCTATTTCACCTGCGAATATCTCGAAAAACTGGGCTTTTGCTTTGTCCACCAAAAGTACGCCGTAACGGCTGTATTCCTCGAGTATCGCTATTAGGGGCCTTATGTATGGGTCAAAGTCGACTACTAGAACATCTCGCGGTGCGCGCGGAAGCTCGAACACCTCGTAAAAATCGTTGCCCGTTGAAACGAAAACCGAGACTCCCTTAAACTTTCGCATAACATAGCGCTCGGTTATCAATTCAGTAAGTGTTTTCAAATCCCTTTCGACGGATTGAATCTGTTTCGTTGTGTATCCCAGTTTGCCAAGCTCCTTCTTCTTTTGATTAACTAATTCTTTGAATATTATTACTATTTCTTTGGGCGTGCGTTTGGCACCATCCGTATTAAGGTGAAGGGATGTTATAGGGAACTGGGTCGAGGTGTACCTTACCAGCCGCTGAATTTGTTCGTACTTTATCATTTTCTCTCCTTTGTGTTGTTCTGGTTAATTTATTAAATTTTTGCGTTGACAAGATATTTTAAAGATTAATTTTTACAAGTCCGAAATTAAAAAATTGTTGCGCAAAATTCATAGAAAATTTTATTTTTTGTTGTTGATTATTTAAGTTCCTCCCTCGTTTTTGAGGGGGGTGAGAACATGGGTGAGTATTAAATACATAAAGGTGGTAGCATTGCGGGGTTTGCGAGTGCTTGGTTAGTTAGAATAGATAAAACAGCAAGAAAGGAGCAGGTAAAATGGTGCAGGCGCTCGGAAGGCAGATCCTTGCGGAATTCTATGGGTGTAACCCTGATATTCTTGATGATACTGAACTCATTAAAAGGATACTCCGCAATGCGGCGCTAAAATCAAACGCTACAATAGTTAACTCAACATTCCATCATTTCTCGCCATATGGGGTTTCCGGAATAGTCGTTATCGCAGAATCTCACATATCAATTCACACATGGCCCGAGTATGGCTATGCTGCAGTGGATATTTTCACCTGCGGAGATTCTATTGACCCGTGGGTTGCTTTTAAGTATCTTGAGCGGGAGCTCGGTGCAGAAAGCAGTTCCGCCATGGAGCTAAGACGAGGGATATTTGACTTGGAGCGAGAACTCGTCCACAAACCACAAACCAGAACCGCATCCGCAAGATGAGCGAAATCATGGTTCCAAGACCCAACAAATATTTTCTTGTTAGCGGCGATGCAGATGATATAACGCCGCTTAATGCCTTCGATGCGGCTTTGATGGCCGCGGGTATAGGCAACACAAATCTTATTAAAGTATCCTCTATTATTGCGCCAGGCTCGACCAAGATTGAACCTGTGCCCATTCCTTTTGGTTCTCTTGTACCTGTGGCATACGCGAGCATAACATCCGACATACCTGGGGAGATTATTGCTGCCGCTGTAGCTGCTGCTATTCCTGATGACCCCGATATGCCCGGCGTGGTAATGGAGTATGCTGCTAAGTGCCATCGTGAGGATGCTGAAAGGGTTGTAAGGCTTATGGCAAGACGGGCGATAGAAATAAGAGGTTGTAAAATCAAAGATTTGAGCGTTGTTAGCGCTGAACACAAAGTTGAGAAAATAGGCGCTGCTTTTGCAGGCGTCGTTATGTGGTGGTAAAACAAAATATGGGGAGGTCTTATGGCAAAGTATAGAATAGCAGTATTGCCCGGGGATGGCGTTGGCAAGGATGTCATGGATGCCGCGATGATAGTATTGGATAAGGTTGGGCTTGATGCTGAGTACATTTATGGGGATGTCGGATGGGAATTCTGGTGCAAAGAGGGCGACCCTCTGCCGCAGCGCACTATAGAACTTCTTCGCTCCACCGACGCCTGTCTTTTCGGTGCCATAACATCAAAGCCGAAGCAAGAAGCCGAAAAAGAGCTTATACCTGAACTTCAAGGTAAGGGGCTTGTTTATCGCTCGCCTATAGTGAGGATAAGGCAGATGTTTGACCTTTACATAAACCTTCGCCCCTGCAAGGCATTCAAGGGAAACCCGCTTAACTACAGGGATGACATAGATTTAGTTATTTTCAGGGAGAATACAGAGGGACTTTACGCAGGCGTTGAGTTTCGTCCGGTACCCGATGAGGTAAGGTCAGCGCTTGCAAAACATTCGCCCAACATGGCAAAGTTCGACCAGGTTCCCAGCGATGAGATGGCTATATCGTGCCGAATATTCACCAAGAAGGGCTGCGAAAGGATTCTTAGGGCTGCGTTCGATTACGCAAAGAAAAACGGCAAAAAGTCAGTCACGGTGGTTGAGAAACCCAATGTTATCCGCGAGACATCCGGCATGATGGTTGAGATAGCGCGTGCGATAGCACCTGAGTATGAGCCAGTGGAATTGTGGGAAACCAATGTTGACGCCATGGCAATGTGGCTCGTTAAGAATCCGCAGAACTACGATGTCTTAGTTTCCTCGAATATGTTCGGCGATATAATATCTGATTTGGCGGCACAGCTTGTGGGCGGACTGGGATTCGCTTCAAGCGGAAATATAGGTGATAACTATGCATTGTTTGAACCCACCCACGGAAGCGCACCAAAATATGCTGGACAGTATAAAGTAAACCCTACTGCTATGATTCTTGCGGCGCGGCTTATGCTTGAGTGGCTTGGTGAGCACGATAAGGCGAAAGCAATAGAGAACGCGGTAGCGCAGGTTATAGCTGAGGGCAAGGTGCGAACATACGACATGGGCGGAAATAATTCCACCATCGAAATGGCTGAGGCTGTGGCTGCGAGAATTTAAATAATCTTATTCCAAGGGTACTTTTGGGATTGGCCTTTCCCGAAGTGCTGGAGTTGACAGTTCATGACCTTACTTACTCCATTTTGTACTTCATCGCTTCATCCTCAATAAGGACAGGGTATTTTGTCCCGAAACATGCTGTGCAGAAGCCCATCTTGGGAAGCCCTTTTATGGAAAGCATGCCCTCGATGGAAAGATAGCCGAGGGAATCGGCGCCTATGAATTGTCTTATTTCCTCGACTGACTTGTTTGCTGCTATAAGCTGTTTTTTATCGGGTGTATCAACGCCGTAGAAGCATGGATTAACTATTCTTGGTGATGCTATCCTAACATGAACTTCCTTCGCGCCCGCCTCACGGATCATTCTTACCAGCTGTCTGCTTGTGGTGCCACGCACGATAGAGTCGTCGACCACGACAACCCGCTTGCCATCTATAACGCCTCTTACGGTGTTGAATTTCAGCCTGACGGAGAATTCCCTTATTTTCTGCTGGGGCTGTATGAATGTTCGCCCTATGTAATGATTCCTTATAAGCCCCAAGTCGAAAGGTATTCCCGATTCGTTCGCGAAACCAAGCGCAGCCGTGTTCGAGGAGTCCGGAACTGATATAACGACATCGGCGTCAACTGGGTGCTCCCTTGCGAGTTGATGTCCCATTCTGCGTCTTATTTTATCCACCGGTGCGCCGAAAACTATCGAGTCCGGGCGGGAAAAATAGATGAACTCGAATATGCATCCTGAGGCTTTCTCGAGCGGTATTCGTCCCCACGGATAAAGCGATTCTGGTTCGCCGCCAGCGGGCACCACCACCATCTCGCCGGGTTCAAGGCAACGAATGAATTCAGCTCCTATAAGGTCAAACGCGCAGGTTTCCGAGGCGAAAAACCAAGCACCATCTTTTTTGCCCATTACCAGCGGTCTGAAGGAATGAGGGTCTTTTACCGCGACCAGCATCTCGGGTGTCAGAAACAGCAATGAAAACGCTCCTCTTACCCGCTTTAGAGCATGCGATATCATATCGGGTATCTCGCTGTATTTGGAGTGCGCCATAAGGTGAAATATAACCTCTGTGTCGGTAGAGGTTCTGAAAATAGAGCCCTCCCTCTCCATATGCTGGCGAAGTATTTGAGCGTTAACGAGATTTCCGTTGTGCGCAGCGGCTATGTACCCTCCTCGAAATCGTATAAGAAACGGCTGGGCGTTTATGATGTTTGTTGTCCCTGTTGTCGAATATCTGTTGTGTCCTATGGCTGCGTCGCCGACCAACGGTGCCAGTGCTCGCTCATCGGGAAAAACATCGGAGACGAGCCCGAGACCTTTGCGTTCATACATTTTTCTGCCGTCAGTGGTGACTATCCCCGCGCTTTCCTGCCCGCGATGCTGGAGAGCATACAAGCCAAGGTAGGTCATCTTGGCTGCCTCGGGGTGCCCTATAACACCGAATATGCCGCAGTTTTCGTTTAATGCTTTCATGATAAAAATAAAGTCGAAAGTGCCCGTAAAAGCAAGGGAAAAGAGATTTGGCATTATTGTTGTTAAGAATAAAAAATCCAAAAATTTTCATTTTTAGGCTTGACAAAGATTACGAAATAAATATAATTTAATAAACAAAACAAAGGGGGGAATAATGAAAGGTAAAGCGTTGGTGTTGTTTGTTTTCGTTGGTTTGGCTCTTGCGCAGT
>JAGGRZ010000007.1 GCA_021159335.1 bacterium | reverse complement strand
CGGGGAAAAGATGAAAACACGCCGCAAGAAGTGAACTCATAAGCTCTGATGTCGAGATCTGAAAACCTATGCAATCTCCTTTAATCCTCACAAGATAAGCGCCTTTTTCAAACCTATCTTGAAGCACCATTTTCTTAAGTGGCATTCCGTGCCAGAGGCTAACATAAATTTGGTTTTGCTGTATTGTGTCGAGATATTGCATCGAGGTGGTGACAACTACTTTTGCGCTGATAAGGTGTTTGTAAATTTCGGCTCGAGTGGTAGCAACTTTTATTCCCTTCTCGGCAAGCTTAACATTTACCAGTGGGTCTTTGGAAATCCATATGAGCTCATAGTTGATGTCGAGATTTTTAATGTATTCGTAAAGGAATCGCGCATTATCCGCAAAATCAGGGTGGCTTATGAAAACAATTTTATTTTTCTTGGGAAATGCGGAACTTATAATTTTCATTAAAGGGATTTTAAGCTTTTGTCTGAGATTAGCACTCATATTCAGACTATTTTCCTCCCCAGAATGTCGTGCATGTGTATGAATCCAACGACTTTATCACCTTCCATCACTACAAGCGAGGTTATTTTGTGATTCTCCATTTTCCGTAATGCTTCCTCAGCGAGAGCATCGGGGGTTATCCATTTTGGGTTTCTCGTTGCGAATATAAGAACATTTTCCTTAAGCGGGTCTTCAATATCCTCTCTTTGAACTGCACGGCGCACATCTCCGTCAGTGAGAATGCCGATTAATTTTTCGCCGTCCATTATAAGTGTTGTTCCGAGTTTTTTTTGCGTTATCTCGACTATAGCGTCCTTAAGGGTTGCAGATGGCGGGATTATCGGTATCTCGTCGCCAGTGTGCATTAGCTCGGAGACCTTTGTCAGGTTTCGTCCCAGAAGACCCCCGGGATGGAACTGCCTGAATTTTTCCTTAGTTATACCTTTCATGCTTATTATTTCTGCAGCTATAGCGTCTCCAGCAGCTATGGAACAAACGACACTTGTGGTGGGTATAACTCCCAATGGGTCGCCTTCCTCGACCTCAGGTATGAGAATCTTAAGGTCAGCGTTTGAGTATAGGAGTGATTTTTTGTTGGCTGTTATTGCTATTATTGGTATTCCCCATCGTTTGAAGAATGCCACCAGATGGGTTATTTCCTCGGTTTCGCCGCTTTTTGATATGCAAATGGCGACATCCTGGGGTGATACTATTCCAAGGTCACCGTGTAGTGCTTCTGTTGGGTGTAGAAATATTGCCTGTGCTCCTATCGATGTCAGGGTGCTTGCGATTTTTTTGGCGGCTATGCCAGATTTGCCCAGTCCTGTTGCTATAATCCTTCCCTTGCAGTTGGCACAAAGTTTTGCCGCTTCTGCTATCGCCTCACGCTGAGCTAAGAGCGCTTTTATGGCTCTCGACTCGCTTTCGAGAAGATTTTTTATAGCATCATCAGCCATTAATGTGAATTTAATCAAAAATTCGCTGGTCGCAAGCTGGTTAGTGTCGATTTTGTTGCTAAATAAGGTTACATCGTTATTTAATTAATGGTATGAATAGAGTTATAGTTCACATAGACATGGATGCGTTCTTCGCGTCAGTAGAGCAGCTTGACAATCCAGAGCTTCGTGGTAGGCCTGTTATAGTTGGCGGGAACCCATTCAAGGGGCGAAGTGTTGTCTCGTCGGCGTCATACGAGGCGAGGAAATATGGCGTTCACGCTGCGATGCCGATACGGCGGGCATACAAACTTTGTCCGCATGCTGTGTTTATTCGCCCGAGGTTCGCACGATACGAGCAGGTTTCAAGGCAGATAATGGAAATACTTTTGAGGTTTTCGCCGCTTGTGGAGCCAGCATCAATAGATGAGGCATATATCGACCTTACCGGCACGGAAAGGCTTTTTGGTGACCCTGCTGAAACTGCGTTAAGGATAAAGCGGGAGATAAAAGAGCGGACTGGATTGACTGCTTCAGTGGGTGTTGCGCCGAACAAGATGGTAGCAAAAATAGCAAGCGATAAGGACAAGCCGGATGGGTTCTGCGTTGTCAAGCCCAATGAGGTTAAGGATTTTTTAGCTCCGTTGCCGGTAACGGCTATACCGGGTGTTGGTGATGTCCTCGCGAGTAAGCTGAAAAAACTCGGAATAGAGACAATAGGTGATGTTCAAAAATTCCCGCGTGAAGTTTTCAAAAGCGTTTTCGGGAAAGGTGGGGAAGAACTCTACGACATGTGCATGGGAATTGATAATCGTCCTGTGGAACCACCTAAAGAGCGCAAGCAACTTTCCTTTGAAAGGACATTTGAGAAGGACATAAAGGACAGAAAAATTTTGCGGCAGAAGCTCCTGCTTATCGCTGACCACATTGCTGAAAGGCTTAGCAAACGCGAACTCGTGGCGAGGACTGTAACGCTTAAAGTGAGATTTCACGATTTTTCGATGATAACGCGTTCTCAGACGCTTAATCTTCCGACTCGCTCGCACGAAATCATTAGTGAGACTGCAGAAAAACTTCTTGATAAGGTTCCTCGGGTTCCGATAAGACTTCTTGGTATTTCTGTTTCGAATCTTTCTCCTCTTGCGGGCAGACCGGCTGAAATTTTCGTTGATACTCAGCGCGCAGAAAAACTTATTGACGCGCTTATTGCGATAAGGAACAAGTATGGCTACACAAGCATAAAACGAGCTTTTGAGCTTATGGAGGGTAGAGAATGAATTTTTACTTTTTTGTGGCGAAAAATTTTGTAACTTGATGAATATCATTGAAAAAAATTGTCTTGAGTTTATATATTACTATGGAAAGAAATTCATAAACTGAAGATAGGGGGTTAATAATGTTTATAATAGCTATATTATTGATTTTAATTTCATCGGCGTTTTCTGCCCCTATAGTTGAGTGCGACATAGGTGTTCCGGGCTACCCTCACGCGCCTGTTGTAGGCGATATTGATACCAATGGTTACCCTGAGATAGTGGTTGGCTATGGCGCATCCAGCCGTGCTGGTGACCTTGGTGGGCTGATAATTTTCAGGAAGTATGCTGACAATACGGCTGACACCATTTTCAACTGGTCCATAGGAACGGGTGATGTTTTCACGCCTTACATAGGCGATGTTGACGGGGACAATTTGCCGGAAATATGTGTTCAATTCCGGCGCCCAGGTGCTGACGACAGCATAATAGTCTTCAATCATGATTTTACGGTTCTCTGGCGAGCGGTGGTGGGCAGTGGTAGTGGTTCCATGACTGTAGAGGGCGGACATGCTATAACTGCTGGTGATATTGAGGGTGACGGCAGAATAGAGGTTTTCGCAAGCGAGACGAGAAGCAACTACATAAGAGTTTTCGACGGGCGAACGGGAAGGTTCATAAGGGATATACGCGAAGCGGGCAATTTCCATCCGTATGGTGCTTTGACATTATGGAATCTGGATGAAAGCGGGCCACTTGAAATACTTTCTTCTTTCTATCAGGGCGGTTCGTGGAAAGTTTGTGCATTCCATACCAACGACGGAACATCTTATTGGCGAGTGGAGAATTCTTTTGCCTATGGAGTTGCTGATATGAACAACGACGGTCAGCCAGAGGTTGTGCTTGAGCGAAACTATGGTGGTAGGACACACATTGAGCTTTATAGATTTAATGGCACTCGCATAGGGGAAATAACCAGTTTTCAGGGCTCTGTGTTTTTCCCTCATTTTGGGCTTCCCGTTATAGCTGAGTTCGATACATCTACACCCGATACGCCTGAAGTTGTGTTCGCGATAAACCATATTACTTTCTCACCAGGCTCAACCAACTATCAGGTTACGGCGTGCTATAGGTCCGACGGCAGAGAGATATGGCGGTTTTTGATGCGCAATGGAGAGTTTGTCTCGGTTACAGCCGCAGACCTTAACTGTGACCTCATACCTGAGGTTGCCGCGCTGTCATTCAACGATGACACAGCTGTAGTTATTATTGACGGTGCTACAGGGTCTTTGTGGGGGCTTTTCGCAGGACCAGTCCCTATTGGGACACAGGATAATGAGATGGTTGCTATCGCAGATGTCGACCTCGACTTCCACACTGAATTTATCTACAATGGGCAATTCTCTTATTCAGGACCTTATGTTATCCGCATTATTGGGAACGATGACCGCTGGAACCCCACGCGCCCAATCTGGAATGAGGGTGGGTTTTACTATACATCAATAGAGGATAACCTTGGTTTGCTTCACAGAAGCTATACCAACTGGCGCGACGAGAATATATTCCGCTGCCAGAAAATTGTTCCCTGCGGTCTTGGTGTGGTTCTCCACGATTCCATCGAGTGTGCGGGCTGCGGTGAGTTTACCAACCTGAGGCTTCATGTTGATGTCGTTAACACCTATGCGCTGGTCAGGGCTCCAAGTTCACGGGTCAGGATAGAGATACTGCAGGGTGGTGATTGTCTGACCCGCATATCGCCCACGGACGAGTATTTCCTCGGCACCATAGAGCCTCGCGAATCGATGCATGTCGCGTGGGAGTATCTTGTCGACGGCACGTGTCCTCATCGATACATAGTCGTCAGGTTTTACGCCTGGAGCAGCGACACGGCGAACTTCGACAGCGTTTACTACGACTTCAAAATAAAACTTCCTGTGTGCACCGACTTTCCCGATGTGGAGAACATAAGGCCTCTTCCCTGCGGCGGGATAATGACCTGCGCTGACTCAATCCAGCAGATGCTCGCTTTCTTCGTGGAGTCTCACTATTATCCGATAGATTTCGCTTCTATGGAACTCGTGGTTAACGACACAGTCCACACCATCGATGAGTTCAATCTTATAAAGCAGGGGGACAACAACATAATCTATGTTCCAGTTCCGCCGTTCAAGAATGGGGACACGGTTCGATTCCAGCTGAGGCAGGTTATAACGCAGACGGTTCAGTGCACCTCGTGGGCTGAACCCTGTTCTGTAATAATAGACCTTCAGCCGCCGATACTTTACGACCCGTTCCCGTCTGAGGGGGCGAGGATTTACTTCACGCCGACCGAATTCAGGGTTCACATAATAG
>JAGGRZ010000006.1 GCA_021159335.1 bacterium | reverse complement strand
AGCTTACTTCCATCGGAGTATCAGCGAGCATTTCCTTTTCGTTGCACTTGCAAACATGCGCGACGAACTCTCTGTATCTCCAGTTTCCGCTCGGAGTTTTGTAGGGACGAATAATTTTTATTAACTGGATAATCTCGCCGCAAACGGGGCATCTCTCGCCTCTTGGACCAGTCCCCTTGGCTATTTTATCCATGAATGTTCGCTGTTTTCTCTTACCCATATCTCGCCTCCTTCCAAAACCCAATTCTAATATCATCATACTTTTTGTCAAGAATAAATTGAAAAAATAATTGCTAAAACTATATTATGCGGAAATGGACCTTATAATAGCCGACAAAGTAAGCTTTTCCTATGGTTCTAACGAGATATTCTCGGATGTGTCGTTAACTATAACTGATTCAACGCGCCTTGCGCTGGTCGGAAGAAACGGATTGGGAAAGACCACTTTACTTCGCGTTCTTGCCGGGGAGTTAGAACCCACATCGGGAGAGATATTCAGGAAAAAGGGGCTAAAAATAGCATTTCTTAAACAGGAAGAAAGGCTCGAGGGCGAAGATAAGCTTCTTGATGCTGTCCTTTCACAAGATGCGCGCTGGTGGAAGCTTTACAAAACATTATCCTCTTTTGACAACGATGGCGAAAATATGGACAACCTGATGGCTGAATTTCAGGCACTCGGCGGGTTCGCGCGAGAAAGCAGGGCAAAAGAAATTCTTGGAAAGCTTGGTTTCAAAGAGGAGCATTTCGAAAAGCCTGTTAATCTTCTTTCGGGTGGTGAAAAGAATCGTGCTGCAATAGCAGCTATGCTCGTTCTGGAGCCTGATATTATGTTTTTTGATGAGCCGACCAATCATATCGATTATGATGGACTCGTGTGGCTTGCGGATTTCCTGCGCAACTTGAAGAAGCCCTTTGTGCTTGTCAGCCACGACAGATTTTTCCTCGACCTCGTAGCGGACAGGGTCGCCGAACTTTACGAAGGCAAATTACGCATTTTCGTGGGCAATTACTCGAGTTTCGAGAAGCAGAAAAGAGAACTTATCGAGAAGCAGGAAAAGCAATATAAACATCAGCAGCAACTGATAAAGAGAACCGAAGAATTCATTAGAAGAAACATCGCCGGGCAGCGAACCAAACAAGCGCAATCGCGTATAAAAATGCTTCAGCGGCTCGAGCGCATAAAGGAGCCCATATACGATAAGGGTTTCAGGATAAAGCTTGATATAAAACGGCGAAGCGGCGATAAAGTGCTCGAAATAAAGAATCTGTCCTACGCATATGACGGTAACAAATTATTTTCGGGTTTTAGCACGGTCGTGGGCAGAGGTGATAAAATCGGAGTCGTCGGCAGGAATGGTTGCGGAAAGACCACACTTCTGAAGCTTATATCAGGACGCCTTCCTCTTATTGAGGGGGAGATAAAGCTCGGAGCTGGTGTTGTTGTGGGTTATTACGCTCAGGACTTCGATGACCTCGACGATTATTCAACGCCGCTTGAGGAGATTCAAAAGCTTGCACCGCAAATGACATACGAGGAAGCGATGTCATACCTTGGAGCGTTCTCGATAAGTGGTGACGATGCTAAAAGGCTAATAAAAACATTTTCTGGCGGGGAGCGCTCAAGAGTCGCTCTGGCAAAGTTATCACTTGTTGGAGCGAATTTTTTGCTTCTTGACGAACCCACAAATCATCTCGACATTAATTCCCGCAAAATTATTGAGGATGCGCTAAAAAAATTTGAGGGAACCGTTATCGTCGTGTCTCACGATAGATTTTTCCTCGATGCAGTAGCTCAAAAAATCTGGGCTTTCGAGAATGGGACGATAAGAGAATACTACGGCAATTTTAGCTATTATCTGAGTAAAAGATTGCAAAGACAAACATTAAGGCGAAAAGTTAGTGTGAAGAAAACTGAGCCGAGGGAAACTTCGGAAAAGCAGCTTAAGAACAAATTACGAAAGCTTAAAACTGCAATAATGGAGCTGGAAAAACAAATCGAGGAGCTCGAAAAAGAGCGAGAAAGAATCCTTTCGCTTATGGGACAACCTTTTGTTGTGAAAGATCCGCAAAGAATAAAGTCGGTTTCACATCAATTTGAACTAATAGAAACAGAACTTAAAAGTTTGTGGTCGAGGTGGGAACAGAATTCCATTGAACTTGAGGAGATTATGGATATTCTTGGTGTTGAGGAACGATGAGAAACGGGAAAATGAAAATTTATCTTTCGATTCTGCTCGCAACGATTGTGTGCCTTGTATCCGCGATAGGTATCAGGATTTCGCCCGCCACATTCCTTGTGCAAAATGTTCCCGTAGGAGAGTTTTTCAGCATAACCAAAAAGTATGGCTACATTATAAGAATCAGCCAAGTCCCTGCCAGTGGCTATTATTCTCTCACAGTCAAGAAACCCTCAGAGGATGGACAAACTGCAACGGGTTTTGAGGACATACCCGATGTCAGCTGGTTTTATCTTGAGCGAGAAACTCTTTACATAAGCAATGACTCAGCGGTTACATGCTCTATCGGGGTTAACTTTCCTGATTCAGCCCCTCTTTACAACAGGCACTTTCTCGTCGGTGTAGAAATAATGCCCATTCCTGAGTCAGTTAGAGGTAATTTATTGCTTTCCGCTGAGCTTCTGTTTCGCATCGAGACGGAACCCAAAGCTGGCATAAAGCCAAAAATCAGCCCTGGTGAATTCGTTTTTGTGCCGTCAGCAGTGGATTTTGACCCACTTCGCCCCAATGATACAGTAACGGTCGAGGTCAAGTTGTTTTCGGGAGAAAGCACACTATGTCACCTTTCCCGCCTCGACCCTGAAACACCCGTTGCCAGAAAAACCATCCTGCCAACTGTGGGATATATGCGCATAAAGGAGTCCGTGATAGAGTTCCCGGAAAGCGTGCTTGCGACACCACAGGGCGCGAGCATACCGATTAGCCTGAAACTGTCCGGTAAACTTCCTCGTCCTCGGCTTGAGGAAATAATAGTCGCCAAGGCAGATTCTGCGGTTGTTGCCTTTCTCAGGGTTCGTATGCGAAGGATGAAGAATTACGAAATGCAAGTCATACCAAGGTAGGTTGATTCCTTTCACCAAAGTGTATTTATATACTACTTTCTCGCCTCAAACTCTTTTCTTATCCTATCGAGCTCCTCGAGCGTTTCCACATAAACTTCTCGTGCCTTGCTTCCCTCGAATGGTCCGACTATGCCCATCATCTCGAGCTGGTCTATTATCGATGCCGCACGGGTATAGCCTATTCGTAACTTTCGTTGAAGGTGCGAGGCTGACCCTTTTTGCGATATTACCACTATTTTGGCTGCTTCCCAGAAAAGTTCGTCGAGTTCACTCAGGACCTGCCTTTTAGCCAGCTCTTCTTTGAAACTTATCACTTCGCTTTGAGGGTTTGGGTATTTCTTCAGGAAAGAGACGAGTTCGGTGGTTTCCTGAGTTGATATGAATGAGCCGTGAATTCTTATTGGCTCCGCCAGCCTAAACGAAAGGTAGAGCATGTCCCCCCGCCCGAGAAGCCTTTCTGCACCTTGAAGGTCGAGAATTGTGCGCGAATCTATTTTGCTTCTTACTTTAAATGCAATCCTCGTTGGGAAGTTAGCTTTTATTATGCCTGTGACTACATCCACCGATGGTCTTTGCGTAGCGATAACAAGGTGTATTCCCACCGCACGAGCCATCTGTGCAAGACGAGCTATAGGCTCCTCAACTTCATTAGCAACAGTCATCATGAGGTCGGCAAGCTCATCGATTATTATAACGAGGTATGGCATTTTGTTCCCAAGATAGGGTTTCTGCTTGATTAGATTGTTGTATTCCGCAATGTTTCTCACCTTGTGGGCGGACAAAACCTTGTATCTTGCTTCCATCTCGCTTATCGCCCAGTTAAGAGCAGCTGCGGCCTCTTTGTTGTCGACTACTACCGGGGCAATAAGGTAGGGAATATCATTGTATATCGAAAGCTCTATGCGTTTCGGGTCGATAAGAAGAAGTCTCAGGTCCATTGGCGTGAGCTTATAAGCAAAACTGGTTATTATCGAATTTATGCAAACTGATTTGCCCGACCCAGTGGCACCTGCTATCAGAAGGTGAGGCATCTCCGTTAGGTCCTCAACAACAGGTGTTCCGGATACATCCATTCCCAGAGCCAGCGGAAGTTTTGCTTTGGTATTCCTAAATTGTGGCGACTCAAGAACACTTCTTATGTAGACTATATTTGGTTTGGGGTTCGGGATTTCTATTCCCACAGTGCCCTTTCCCGGAAGCGGTGCTACTATTCTTACATTTTGAGCCTTTAAAGCCAGCGCAAGGTCATCCTCAAGCGCGACAATCCGCGAAACCCTCGTCCCCGATACTGGTTCAAACTCGAATCTTGTTATTATAGGACCAGGTTTTACCGCGACTATCCTGCCAGATATCTTGTAAGTCTCGAGTGCGGACTTTATTTTTTCTGCCATCGAGGCAAGCTCACTCTGTGGAATCATCGCGGGACCTATTGGCGGCGGAGTAAGAATTGACAGTGGCGGAAACTCAAAAGGAACCTTCGATAGATTTATAAGGGTACCAACAGTCGGCTCAAGTTCCTCCTCCTTCGGTTTCTGGACTGTTATTTCTGGTTCTATGGATTCCTTCACGATTGACTCAGTTGTTTCTGCTACTGGTTCTTTTTTCGCCTTGGTGATAGGTTTCTCTTTCTGAATGATCGCTGGTGTTTCCCTCGGGAATTCGTGATCTTCTCTTGGTTTAACAAGCTTATCCTCAGCAGTGGTAGGTACTACCGGCTCTGGGCTTATGGGCTGGACAGTTTCTTCGCGCAAAACCTTCGACTCTGTTTCCGCAGCTATTTTTTCAGCTTTCTTGTGTTCAGGTTCTATTCTGGGTATCTCGGCTATTTCCTCTTCATGTTTTTCTCCAGGTTTGCCCGTTCCGCCTAAGATGTCGAGTAAGCCGGGGATGTATATTTCGAGCCCATTTATTGTTGTGGTTTCAGGTTTGCCTTGAGGTTTGCGATGAGGTTCATGTGTGTCCAAGGTTTTTTCTCGTGGTTGCGAAACTGAGATTTCGGGAACAATGTCGGGTATGCCCGGCGGACTTTCGTCTATAGTAAACTCCTCTTTAGCTGGCGGTTGTGTTTCTCGTCCGACGACGAAGATTTCGTCGCTGAAGTAATCGAATGTTTCTACTGCTGGTCGGCGGTGCGCTCTGAGCACTTCCTGGCGCTTTATGAACTCGTCAAGCATACTTTTCCGTCGCTGGAATTTGGCTTTCACCCGCTCGTTCATATGAGTTTCCGTCAATGTTTTTCGGAGTTCAGGTTTCTTGGGAAGAAGCTTTGTTAACCTCGAGAACCCTATTTTTGTAGCCCAAAGGAACCAAGCTACAAACACCAAAATAGCAATCACAGCGCCACCAAAACTGCCAAGTTTCCCCAGAATTGATGCCATAACTTCACCGAGCTTACCAGCAAAAATAGATGCCTTCTGACCAGCAAGACCACCCACAAGTATCGATATCGCAAAAAGCCACCCGAAAACATAAAGACACTGAATTACTATCTTTTTCGTGTTCCAGAGAAGCAGTCGACCCACTCCAATGAGTATTATTACAGCGGCCAGAAGGAAACCAAGGTATCCAGCCAGGCCGATTGTTTTCATTGCGAACCAGGCTCCGAGAGGACCCATGATGTTGTTCATGTGTCGTGGCGGGCTTATGAAGCTTTCGCCTGGGAAAATGTCTGTAGGGTCATGCGTAACGAGCGACAAAACCATAAAGACCCCAATCAAGATTAGTAGTATGCCGGAGATAAATCTCATTTTAAGCCTTGAAAATAGATGATTCAATTGATATTTTAATCTTGACAGCATTATTTGCAATAAATATTTTTGCGATTTGTATTGGGGGTGTAGCTCAGTCGGTAGAGCAACGGCCTTTTAAGCCGTGGGCCGGTGGTTCGATTCCACCCACCCTCATAATTTTAATCTAAAAAGGTCTTTTGAAATGGTCAACTCCACCGCCAACAGGATAAAAGCGTTTTCCCTTACATTGCTCGTTATTGCTTTCGATAGACTAACCAAAGCTGAAGCGTTAAAAAACCTGAAACTCTTTGACTCTGTGGAAGTTATCGGTAACTTTGTGCGGTTCACACTTGCGAAAAACCCCGGTGGGGCATTCGGAACGAGGATAGGAAACAATTATGTTTACATTATTGCAGCGATAGTTGCGGGCGCGCTTCTTATCATATGGCTTTTCGAGAAGAAAAGCTCCATAGCGCATGCCGCTGCGATAGCCGTCATACTGGGCGGCGCGATAGGTAATCTCTGGGACCGAATAAAGTATGGCGTAGTGATAGACTTCATCGATGTTGGCGTTAAAAACTTCAGATGGCCAACTTTTAATGTTGCCGATTCAGCTATAACTGTTGGGATAATAATATTACTGGTTGCCGAACTTTTCTACGCTCCGAAAGCTAAAAAGGCTGAGTAGTCGTAATCGATACATGCATGAGGTAGTTTACATTGGAAGCGATGAGTTCTCCGCTGCTATCCTTGAGAAACTTGCGGAATCCGGGAAAATAGCGATAAAAGCGGTAGTTACTTACCCCGATTCACCCAAGGGGCGCGGACATAAGCTTGTTCCCAATCCGGTAAAGGTTGTAGCACAAAGCAAGTCTTTCCCCGTTATTGAGGCTCTTGATGTCGCATCCCCTGAACTTCACAGAAAGCTTAGGAGCCTGAATGTTGATATTGCGATTCTGGTGTCCTTTAAAATCCTTCCGAAGGAGTTTCTCGCTGTTTTCCCGAAGGGCATAATAAACCTTCATCCGTCGCTTTTGCCCGACCTTCGCGGCGCTGCGCCGGTTAACTGGGCAATAATTTTAGGGTATGAACGCACAGGGCTTTCGACCTTTCTACTTGAGGAAAAAGTTGACGCGGGAAGAATTCTTTTGCAACGCGAGATTACCATTGGTCCCGATGAGACAGCCGGAGAACTTTATTCGAAAATGGTTGCACCGGGTGCGGAAATGCTAATAGAAAGCGTTTACGGCTATCTCGATGGTTCCATTAAGCCCACTCCTCAAACAGGAGAGCCTACTAACAGAGCTCCCAAAATAAGACGGGCTCATAGGCTTATAAGGTGGTCAAAACCAGCTTCTGAGGTTCATAATCTCATAAGAGGACTCTCACCAAAACCTGGGGCGCTTTGCGTGTTTAGCGGAAAAACTGTTAAAATCCTGAGGACGAAAGTTATAACGAAAAGCGGAAAAAACGAACCGGGCATGATAATTCCGTCAAAGAACAAATTAATCGTTGGCTGTTGCGAAGGCAGTCTTGAGATCGTTCAAATTCAGCCAGAGGGTGGCAAAATCCTTTCGGGCGAACAATTTCTGCGTGGTTATTTAAAAGAGAGTATTGGTGCTAAATTCGAGGAAATCCCCGAATAATGAAGAGACTGAGAATTATATTTTCAACGACGCTTGGCTGGAATCCCGGGGACGAATTTATACTGTTTGGCATTCGTAATCTTTTATCCTCTCTTGGTCTCAAATTTGACGAAATTATATATAATCGCCATCCTATGATACGAACTAAGTCCGATGCGATTAATCGCTTACTTGCGCTTGGGGCATATCTTTTCGCCGATAATCCTGATATGCAGCTGAGGAGGCTTCTTTCTGGACGATTCGAATTTATGGATAACTCGTTTAAAAAAACGAGCCAAAAAATCGCCGATTACATCATTATAGCGGGCACGCCTGAATGGGCTGGACCACGCAATGAAGAGCTCTTATCCTGGGCAGTGGAGAACAAAGTTCATGGTGCGCTTGTTGGGGTTGGACTTAAAAACAAGCTAACCAAGAATGCAAGAAGGTTCCTTTCTGAATTCGCCGAGCTAATCACAACGCGTGATAACGCCGCATACGAGCAATTAAAAGCTTTCGGAGCAATAAAGGGCGTATGTCCAGCGCTTTTCGCGGCACCGGAGACTAAAAAGGTGGAGAGAGTAAAAGACATAGCCATAGTATTTCAAGGAAAGAGACTATGGGCTAATTCCATACCACCAGGGGTTTTTGATGCGTTGTTGCCGGTTTATGCGAAGCTTATTCACGACTTTGATGCGAAAATAGTTTGCCATCACTTCGCGGATTTTAAAGAAGCGATCGCTGTCTTTGGAAACGGCACAGAAGTGATATACACGACGAATTCTTCGGAACTACTTCATTTATACAAAGATTTTGACCTTGTAATAGGGACCCGTCTCCACGGTATAGGGGCTGCTGCTTCGTGGGGAATACCAGGAATTCTAATTCGTCACGACCAGCGAACCAGCGAAAGCAGTTCTTTTAACGAGATAGTGGTTTCCCCAACGGACGATATAATAAAAATAATTGAGGAGTGCGACTGGCAGAAACGCTCGGAGCAACTTGCAAAACACAAGGCGGATTGGCTGAAAAGGATGAGAGAGCTTCTCTTGCGAACATCTCTCAGTGCCTTTGTTGAGAGCAGGTGAGGCTGTGTTATAGTAAAATCTAAACGATAAAATTGTTTTGCTGAGAATACGAAATTGTAAATTATTTAAGACTAATGAACCAAAGGAGTGAGCCATGAAACTTCACGAATATCAGGCGAAGGAACTTTTTAGAAGATTTGGTTGCCCTGTTGAGGAAGGCAAGATTGCAACGACCCCCGAGGAAGCAGAAGCTATAGCCAAGGAACTCGGGACTGAAGTAGTCGTTAAGGCACAGGTATTAGTAGGCGGTCGAGGTAAAGCAGGTGGGATAAAAATTGCCAAAACCCCCGAAGAAGCTCGAAAGCACGCTGAAAAAATACTCGGGATGGAAATAAAGGGACTTAAAGTTAAGAAAGTTCTGGTTACGAGAGCTGTGGACATAAAGCACGAGGCGTATCTTGGTGCGATACTCGATAGAAGAACCAAGAAGGTTGTGATGATGGCATCCCCGGAAGGCGGGGTGGATATCGAGGAGGTGGCTCGTCGCTCGCCAGAAAAAATTTTCAAAATCGAAATAGACCCATTCTTGGGTCTTAAACCGTATGGCGCACGCTACCTTATGGAGAAAATTTATGATGACCCAGAGGTCGTAAAGCAGGGTATAGACATTGCGATAAAAATTTACAATACATTCATTGGCGTTGACGCTTCACTTGCTGAGGTTAACCCGCTGGTTTTGACCCCTGAGGGCAGGCTTGTCTGCGTTGATGCGAAAATAGTTCTCGATGACAATGGGCTTATAAGGCATCCAGAATTTCTTGATTGGCGTGACCCAGACGAATACACCGAAGACGAGGTTAAAGCAAAGGATGCAGGACTTTCGTTTGTTAAGCTTACTGGCGACATAGGGTGTGTTGTGAATGGTGCTGGACTCGCTATGGCAACTATGGATTTAATAAAGCACTATGGTGGAGAACCAGCTAACTTCCTCGATGTCGGTGGCTCGTCGAATCCACAGAAAGTGGTTACTGCACTCGACATAATAACTCGCGACCCGCATGTTAAAGTCATATTTTTCAACATTTTTGGTGGAATAACCCGCTGCGACGATATCGCCAATGGAATAGTCCAAGCTATAGAACAGTTCAAGCCAAAGGTTCCGATAATAGCCCGTTTGGTGGGCACGAATCAGGAGCAAGCGCACGAAATCCTCAAAAAGGCAGGCATACCCGTTTTTTCGACCATGGACGATGTCGTGAAAGAAGCGGTGAAAATAGCCAAAACTGGTTGAAATTATTTTGACGCAGTCGATGTGACTACCGTCGTTTATAGTTGACATAATCTGTTAGTTTAATCATATTTTCCCCAAATGAAATTCTGGCTTTTGAAATTTCTGATTATTATAGCACTCCAGTCGTATGTAACAGGTCAGGATACACAGCCGAAAGATTCCTTATCGCAGCAGGAAGCTATAAAAGGCGACCTTATGAACATATCCGAAATTAACTCCTCAAAGAGTGACTTTGCACCATTTATAATGCCTGATGGCAAAACGCTTTACTTCTCCTCGACCCGTGACGGTGGCTTGGGCGGCGAGGATATATATGTCTCACATTGGACGGGGATAAAGTGGACGATTCCCGAGAACCTTGGCAAACCAATAAACTCGCCAAAAAACGAGGGCGCCATGTGCTTCTCACCCGACGGAATGGAAATGTTTATAACTATTTGCGGAAGGAAAGACAGCTATGGGGGTTGCGACATCTATGTTTCGTATAAGGTTGGCGATAGCTGGACCGAACCGGAAAATCTTGGCAGCAATGTTAACTCAAGCTGGTGGGACGGTCATCCATCGCTTTCAGCGGGTGGAGACACGCTGTTTTTCGCGTCGGATAGGTTCGGCGGATATGGTGGTCTCGACATATACTACTGTGTTAAAACTGAAAAAGGCTGGTCTAAAGCAAAAAATCTCGGCTACCCTATAAATAACGCCCGCGACCAAACATCACCATTTCTTCATCTCGATGGTGTAACTTTTTACTTTTCTTCCTCAGGACATGGTGGACTTGGCGGTCTTGATGTCTTTTTCTCGAGGCTTGACACGACGACCGGTGAATGGGGGAAACCTCTTAACCTTGGTCCACCGATAAACACTAAAGGCAACGATTATTTCTTTTCCGTGCCTGCCTCGGGAGAGTATATCTACTTTGCGTCCGACCGTCCCGGGGGCTATGGCGGGTTTGACATATATTCATATCCACTCAAAAAATGGCAGAGGCCTACGCCTATCGCAACATTGGTGGGAGAGGTTATCGATGCCAAAACTGGGAAACCAGTATTCGCAGATGTGAAGATAGAGCGTTTGAAAGACGGCAAACTACTCTCCCAGCTTAAAACTGATTCACTCACTGGAAAGTTTTTCGTTGTTCTGCGTGCAAACGAAAAATACGGAATTTCCGTTTCAGCCGATGGCTATGTTTTTACATCTGAAAATTACGAAATAAAGCTTGAGGAAGGGTATAACGAAATACATCAGGTATTCAAGCTTGAACCAGTTAAAGTTGGCGCAAAGATTAAGCTTGAAAACATATTTTTCGACTTTGCCAAGGCTGAGCTAAGAAAGGAGTCGGAGGCAGAGCTAAAACGGGTGGCTGAACTAATGGAGAAGTATCCTGAGATGAAGATAGAGATTCAGGGTTTCGCGGACTCCATAGGGACGAAAAAGTTTAATCTGTGGCTTTCGCGTCAGCGGGCAAAAGCGGTTTACGACTGGCTTGTAGCACACGGTGTTGAAGCAAAAAGAATGAGCTATAAAGGTTTCGGCGAGGAAGAGCAGGGCGCAACCGAAGAGGAACTACAAAAAAGCAGAAGAGTTCAATTTAAAATAATCGAAGTTGGGCGAAAAGTTATAAACGACAAAGCCAAGGATGAAAATAAAAAGGAGCAGAGATGATAATATTTAAGTCATATAATAAAACTATTTTCGGGGAGATAATTCATCTTTTCGGACCAGTTAAGTCCACTCAGCATGAGGCGAGGAAAATACTTTCGGTTCGCAAACCGCCTTTTATTGTGATCGCGGACGAACAGACTAACGGCTATGGAAGGCGCGGCAGTAAATGGTTGTCTCCACCCGGCGGACTTTACCTTACATGGGTAACAAAGAATGTGGAACAACTCGGTGTAACGCTTGTTATAGCGTTAGCGATAGCCAAAACTGTCGACAGATTCACCGACGGTAAAGTGATAATAAAATGGCCTAATGATGTGTTCATATTGGATAAAAAGTGTGCGGGCGTTATAGCGGAGCTTGAGGGCGAGAACTTGCTTATCGGCGTCGGAATTAACACTGGCGAATCCCCCGAGCCGGAAGAATTTGCTGCGCTAAATCTTTCTGCGCCCGAACGAATGTACTTTTTCAGGGTTTTCCTCGAGATGCTTGCACCACTATGGCTTGAGTTTGTGCAAAACGGACTTAAGAGTATATTGGACGAGTACAACGAATATGCATTGCCCAAGGGGTCATTCATAACCACTCATGCTGGCGATGAAGTAGTTCACGGGGAAATTATCGAGGTTACGGAGCGAGGTTCGCTTTTAATCAAAACCAAAACTGGAACCCGTGAGTTAACAGCAGGAAAAATTATCAAGTCGACATGAGGAGTTTGCTTATAAAAATTGCTTACATTTGCCTTTTCGTTGGTGGCGGGTTTATCGGACTTTTCCTTTTTGACAAGGCTGTGATGCCGCTGGTCGTGGGAAGCGGCAAAGCGTACCCCGTGCCGAATGTGGTTGGATTGAATGTTGATGAAGCTCAGACACTTGTCGAGGAGCAGGGATTTAATTTTAAGATAATAAGGGAGCAATTTTCTGCGGAACTTCCGGCAGGGACTATAATAAAGCAAATTCCTAAGGGTGGAAGCCCAGCCAAAAAGGGGCGTACGATTCGCGTTATCGTAAGCAAAGGCGGCATGATAGCTGTAGTTCCTGATGTTAGAGGTATCCTTTTGAGACAGGCAAAACTCAAACTTGAGGCGGTAGGTCTCGTTCCAGGTGATGTAATCGAACAATATTGCGACACCGTTGACCGTGGATTTGTCATAAGAACCATTCCTGAGCCCGGAGAAACCCTATCTCAGGGTGACACTGTGTCACTTATGGTAAGCAGAGGTTCTGCAACGCAGTTGATAACTGTGCCCAATGTGGTTGGTATGAAGCTTGAGCAGGCAAGAAAGACATTGCAGTCAGTAGGATTAAAAGCAATTATAGTCGTCAGGGTGATACCGGCTATATCGCCCGGTGAGGTTTATCGTCAGGTGCCGCCAGCGGGAACTAAAGTTTACATAGGCAGCGGTGTTAAAATCGTGGTTAATAAGTGGGAGTAAGGATGGGCAAGGTCATAGAAATAGCCGAAAAACTTGCCAAAGATGTTACCAGCGGTTCTGCCTCTATAGCGAAAATTTTCCTTAGCGGCGTTGTAGAACATGGTTTCACGCGCGATGAACTTGAGGAAGCAATTGGATTACTTGTCAAAGCACACCCTGACATGGCGATAATAAGAAACATCGAGCGAAAACTTATAGGCAGCGCTGAAGGCTCTGAATCAGCAGTAGCTAAGGAACTCCTCGATTCTATTGAGAAAGCACCTGAAAAAATCGGAATGCATCTCGTAGCGCTTCTGCCAAAAGAAGCCGTCGTTATAACATACAGCAGAAGCTACACTGTTTTCAAGGCACTTGAGATTTGCGCGAAGGAAGGGCACATTAAACGAGTTATTATTTCTGAAGGACGACCGGATTTTGAGGGCGTTGAGTTCGCAAGAAATTTAGCTGACATCGGCATAAATGTTACTCTTTGCATAGACGCTGCTCTGGGGAGTTTCATCGATGAGGTCGATGCGATAGTGGTGGGTGCAGATGCAGTAACCCCTGCTTTCGTCGTCAACAAGGTTGGAACGCTTTTCCTCGCCCTCGTAGCCAATTTCGAGAACAAACCCATTTACGCGTTGGCTTCGACACACAAGTTTATTGATAAAATGTTGCCAACTAAAACCATTGCCCCAGAAAAAATAATGAGCCAGACTCACAAAAAGATTTTGGTTGAAAGCCCTCTTTTTGAGAGAGTAAGATTATCGCTTTTCTCTGGCATCGTGTCCGAACAGGGTTTGATGGGACTGCCAGAAATATACAAAATAGTCAAACAGGAATGAGCAAAATGAAATTTCTTCCGCCTGAAAAGCAATTCGAACTCATAAGCCGCAACGCTGAGGAGATAATCCCTGAAGAGGACTTAATGAGAAAGCTTGAGAGGTCTTTTTCGACTGGGGAACCGCTGCGGATAAAGCTCGGCTGTGACCCCTCTTCTCCTGACCTGCACATTGGTCACGCTGTCGTCTTGAGAAAACTGCGAATTTTTCAGGAACTTGGGCATCAGGCAATATTGGTTATAGGGGATTTCACGGCGATGATAGGTGACCCGTCAGGCAGAAAGAAGACCCGACCACCCTTAACTTTCGAGCAAACGAGGAAAAACGCCGAAACATATGTCAAGCAGGCAGGGAAAATTCTGGACACGAGAAAGCTCAAAATAGTTTTCAATTCCGAATGGCTTGGCAAAATGACTTTTGCTGATGTTATAAAGCTCGCTTCAAAGTATACCGTTGCGAGAATGCTTGAGCGTGACGATTTCGAACTAAGATATAAGGAAGGAGTGCCAATATACATCCACGAGTTTCTTTATCCATTAGCGCAGGCATACGATTCTGTCGCTCTACGCGCTGATGTTGAGCTCGGTGGAACAGACCAGAAATTTAATCTGCTTCTCGGGCGCGAAATCCAGCAGAACTATGGTATAGAACCTCAAGTTATAATAACTCATCCGCTTCTCGTGGGAACTGATGGGAAAATGAAAATGTCAAAGTCATACGGGAACTACATTGCTCTTGAGGACCCACCGGATGAAATGTTCGGTAAGACCATGTCCATACCCGACGAGCTTATTATGGACTACTTCCGCCTTGCGACTGAGCTTGGCGCAGATGAACTTTCGGAGATAGAGCGAAAACTTTCCGACCCTACAGTGAATCCCATGGAACTGAAGAAGCGCCTTGCATGGGAAATAGTGCGGATTTACCACGGTCCCCAAGCTGCTGACAGGGCTAAAGAGAACTTCGAGAAAGTATTCTCAAGAAGGGAACTTCCCGAGGAAATGCCCGAATTCATTGCGAATAAAGGCGAAAGAATTAAGCTTGTGGATTTGCTTTATAAACACGGGCTCGTTCCCAGCAAGAGCGAAGCCCGAAGGCTTATAAGGCAAAATGCGGTCAAAGTAGAAAACGCTACGATAAACGACATAAATGCTGAAATCATTGTTGAAAAAGAGCTCGTAATAAAGGTAGGGAAGAGGCGTTTTTTAAAAGTATTGCCCAAGGATAACTGAGAGGGCTGATGAGCAAAAAGATAAAATTTTCTGATGCTTTCCTATTTATATGTATTTTCCTTATCGCTTTTATTTTATACACGCTGACATTATATCCTACCGTTGCACTTTCAGATTCAGGCGAGCTCGCAACAGTGGCTAAAGTGCTGGGGATACCACATCCCACCGGATACCCTCTTTATACCCTTTTGGGAAGATTATTTGTCATGATTTTCGGATTTTTGCCAGTTTCTCTTGCGACTAACTTGATGTCAGCTTTTTTCGGCGCGCTCGCGTCGGCAATTTTATATCTTTTCCTCCGGGTTATCGGTGCAAGAAAATATACCGCTTTATTAGGCGCAGCTCTCTTTATAGTGAGTCGGGTAATGTGGGAACAAGTTGTTTTGACTGAGGTTTATACCTTAGCGATTTTTCTCTATCTTTCAGCGCTTACTACTCTCTTTTCGTGGACTTCATCAAAAAATCCCCGCTGGCTTGTGCTCTCAGCGTTCTTTTGGGGACTATCATTTGCTCATCACATGAGTGTTATCCTGTTCGTCCCCGCGATAATATACCTTTTGATAGTTTATAGACGGCAACTAAATTTTCGCATAACGCTTGTATCTGCGCTCTTTTTCGTTCTGGGGCTGTCGGTGTATCTTTACCTTCCGATTCGTGCAAGCCTTAATCCCTTAATGAACTGGGGCGCTCCAAGCACATTTGAGCGTTTCTTCCGTCACCTTACTGGCTGGCAATATCGAGTGTGGATGTTTTCAAGAACCGCTGAACAGCTTAAAGCCGCTCTGGCAGATATGGTAAAAATAATAGTGAAAAATTGGAATCTACCATCTCTTATGCTAATCGTCTTATTGTGGGTGTTAGCTGCGATTCGGAGAACAAAACTACTTTGGGTAATGCTTCTTATAATTGTCTTCGACGCTATTTATGCGCTCAACTACACGATACCTGATATTTCACCGTATTATCTGCCTGTGGTATTAGCACTGTCTGTTGGTGTTTTGGGGATAGATACGATAAGACTGCGCTTTATAAGGACGGCATTAATAGTGCTTGTTATTGTGGCGGTGGTGTTTTCAGCGCAGAAGAATTTCCGCATATGCAACCATAGCGACGACTGGAGCGCTTGGGAGTTTGGGGCGAATGTGTTGTCGCCTGTTCCCGCGAACTCGCTTATTATGGTGAGTAACTGGGATATGTACGCGACCGCACGATATCTCCAAGTGTGCCACGACATAAGAAACGATGTAGCAATACTGGACTTCAATCTTTTGAGACGGTCGTGGTATGTCGAGGAAATCTCGAAGGACCCAAGGTTTGCGTTCGCACTTCAAAAAATAATGTATTTCAGGGATAGAGTTTTGCCGTTCGAGCGCGGGGAAAAATTTGACCCTATGATTATTCAGGATGCTTTCGATGCGATGATAGACGAACTTCTGATGAGATGGCCCTACCCGGTGTACGCACACATAGCTGAGTTGAGCTACATGCAGAAGTATAAGGGAATTCCCGAGGGGTTGACATTCAGAGTTGATGAGGATGGTCACTATCGTTTTCTGCCGCCGTGGTTCTTTGAGCATAAAAATACTGTAAGAAGGCGGTTGCGCTGGGACGAGAGACAAAAAGTGGTTTACGGGGTTTACCCTGCTATGTTTATGAATAGAGCGGTTTATCTCGTTGCCAATGGCAGGCTTGCTGAAGCGGAAGACTACCTGCAAACAGCGCTTCTTTTCAACCCTCTTGACCCAAGACTTCTTAAACCACTTCTGGCACTTCAAATAGATAGAAACAACCTTGTGGGTGCAAAGAGAACATGGGAAAAACTTATGATGGTGCTTACGCCGGGCGAAATTCAGGCCATGAGGACTGACATAATAAGCCGTTTCGGTCGCATCCCATGGGAATATTGATAGCTGGTGTTTGGCTAAATCACTTGCGACAGGATGAGAACTATACTAAATTTTTCCACAGTCAAGCCAGAGGTTTGCGATGAAAAGACAAAGAACACTTGCACGAGAAATAACGCTCGAGGGCATTGGTTTGCATTCAGGCGAACTTTGCAGAGTTACATTTAAGCCTGCACCCGCGGGGACATGGTACAAATTCATAAGAACCGACATAGCCCCTGAAGTTGAAATCCCCGCAATAGTGGATTACGCAGTCGATGAGCTCGTGCGAGGTACAATCCTTGAGAGGGATGGGGTCCGCGTCTCTACTGTTGAACACCTTCTTGCTGCTCTCTACGGGATGGAGGTGGATAATTGCATAATCGAACTTGAGGGACCTGAACCACCTGTACTTGATGGAAGCTCAAAACCTTTCGCCGACGCCATAATGGAAGCCGGTGTTGTGGAGCAAAATCAAGAAAGGTATGAGCTACGGATAGACGAGGTAATACAATTCTCGGACCCCGAAAGGAAAACTGACATTCACATAATTCCGTTCGATGGCTTCCGCATTACCCTGATGATCGATTATGCCAATCCTGCTCTCGGTACGCAATACACGACTCTGGAATCTCTGGAGAAAGAATTTTACGAGGAATTCGCCCCCGCGAGAACATTTTGTTTTCTTTCCGAGGTAGTTCAGCTTCGCCGGCAAGGGTTGATAAAAGGCGGCAAGCTTGACAATGCAATCGTTATTATAGATAAGGAGCTCACGGATGCCGATATAGAATTTCTGAGGAGCAATTTCGACATTAATGAGGACGACAAAATATTCGCTGGAAAAACTGGCATACTTAACGACATAAAGCTCAGGTTCAAAAACGAGCCAGTGAGACACAAAGTTTTGGATTTGCTTGGCGACCTGGCGCTTCTTGGGGCGTATATACGGGGTCACATAATAGGAGCACGCTCCGGGCATGCAGCTAATGTCGCACTTGTCAGGATGCTGAAAAAATACCTCGATAAAAAGCGTATTGCTGCTCAATTCGGAAGGAGCAAAATCGCCTTGCTTGATATAACAGCAATCCAGAAGATTTTGCCGCACCGCTATCCGTTTCTTCTTGTTGACAGGGTAATCGATTTCGAGCCAGGGAAATTCGCAGTGGCGATAAAGAATGTTACTTTCAATGAGCCTTTTTTTCAGGGGCACTTTCCGGAACACCCGGTAATGCCTGGAGTTCTCCTTATTGAGGCTATGGCACAGACTGGTGGTTTTCTTTTGATGCGTTCCGTTCCGAATCCTGATGAGATGGTTACATACTTCGTAGGAGTTGACAAAGTAAGGTTCAAGAAGCCGGTCGCTCCCGGGGATCAACTCGTGCTTAGAGCTGAGATGATATACTTTAAGCGCAAGATTTGCAAATTCAAGGGTACTGCTACTGTTGACGGCACGGTGGTTTGTGAGGGAGAATTTACCGCAACTGTTGTGCCAAAGCGCAAAGAGGAGGACGATGTCTCGTAATCCATTGCAGGAATGGCATGAGGAGTTCTGGCGCAAGGTTGCTGAAATTGTGAAGGCAGAAAAGCTGACGCTTGAAAACATAACTGAATTTTTCAAGTACGAAAATCTTTCGAGGCGTTATCCCGAGTTTTGTCCGCTTTTTCCACAAAATACCATTTGCCACAGGAAACCTTCAGCAGCGGATTTTAACTGCCTGTTTTGTGCGTGCCCATACTTTGAATTTGAGCTTTGGGACGACGATGCCAAAATGTTCGGCGGCTGCAGGTTGCACTCAAGGCTTGGGAAAAGGAACGATTACGGTTACTGGGACTGCACGGATTGCTGGTTCGTTCACCGAAGCGAATGGGTACAAAATCATCTCTCACTTTTACCAGAGGTGGTGATTGAAGCTCTTAAAAGGAATAGAAATGAAACATAATAATCGCCCCCGGCAGGATTCGAACCTGCGACCCTCGGATTAGAAGTCCGATGCTCTATCCAGCTGAGCTACAGGGGCATTTTGCAGAATAATACATATGAACAAAGAGGGAAAAATCAAGAAAAAAGAGATTACTCGTTCGAGTGTAGAGAACATCACGATTACGCGAATTGTGGTTGGACCACTCGAGACGAACTGCTATATACTGCAGAACAGCAGCAAGGACGCGCTAATAATTGACCCCGGTGATGAGGGCGAGAGAATAGTTACCAGAATAGATGAACTTGGAGCCAATCCAAGGGCGATAATTCTTACACACGGACATTGCGACCACATCGCGGCGGTGCCAGAGATAGTGGAAAAGTTTAGCATACCTGTTTTTGCTCATCACGATGAACATGCTATTCTATCCTCGCCGGACAAAAATCTTTGCGTTACATTTGGTATTGAGCTGTCGCTTAGGGCAAAGGAAATACCCGCTGACCTTCGTGAACTCGGATTTCCCCTGAAAGTCATTCATCTTCCGGGGCACACGCCGGGAAGCATCGGACTTCTTGGAGATGGATTCCTGATAAGTGGTGATACCATATTTGCGGGTGGCGAAGTGGGAAGAACCGATGTTCCATCAGGGGATTCAGAAAAGCTTGCGAAGTCGATAAAACTTTTGCTTAATTTGGACGATGAACTCATAGTTTACCCTGGACACGGCGGGCGATTTATTCTGGGCAACGAAAAGAGAAAACTTAGGCAAGTGTTGCCAATGCTTATTGATGGATTATTGTGACGGTAGCAAATTGAGGTTTCAAATGTGGAGGACAAAATGGTGACAATAATCGAAAGATTTGAGAATGCAAAACGAACATTCTATGCTTGGAGCGATAGTCTTCCGGTGGCGAAGAAGTTTTTAGTTTCTTTCGTAATGGCATCGATAGTGGGATTGTTGGCTCAAATTCGTGTTTACCTTCCATGGACTCCGGTACCCATTGTTGGCTCTGGCTTGGGAGTTGTTATCTCAGGTGTGATTCTTGGCGGGTCATGGGGTGCTGTGAGCATGCTTATTTATGCTCTTCTCGGGTTTGCTGGTGTGCCCTGGTTTGCGGGTTTAAAGGGCGGACCTGAGGTTCTTTTCGGACCCACGGCTGGTTACATTGTCGGTTTTATTTTCGCGGCTGCGTTCGTTGGATACCTCACAAGAATGTCTGGAAAGTCGAGGAGTTTCGTGAAAATCCTGCTTATAGTAGCGGTTGCCAACTTCATTCTCATTTACATTCCGGGGCTTATCTGGCTCAAACGATGGTTTCTTTTCTCATGCCACAGAGCATTAAGCATCAAGGAACTTCTCTTTTTGGGAGCATTGCCATTCGTCCCGG
>JAGGRZ010000005.1 GCA_021159335.1 bacterium | reverse complement strand
AAGAATATGCGCATACTCATGAAGAAGAGTAAACAATCTCCCAGTAGCAGCCTCGGCATCACTGTGATTTATAAGAATAAAGGGATAACCCTCTATCCAAGCAGAAGCTCCTCGAATCTCGGAAGGTTCAAGTTTCATCTGAAGACAAAACACTCCCTGAGTTTCTATCCTTCCCCTCCACCAATTAAATGCATCTTCATAATCATTCCATTCAGCTCTAACATTTGGAGAAAAGCCAAGCCTCATTCGTTCAATTCTGGCTAATTCCATAGGGTCATCATAAGCAGAATACTGACCTTGCCTAATCTCTTTCTTTATTTCCACCCCTGCTTCTTTAATTATATGAACGATCATTTGAGCTTTCTCTAAAAAACGATGAAGCGTGCGCAATGAATTAGGACTTAACTCATCAGTATCTTTAGACAATCCCCTGAAACTAAGGGCATCATGTTCCCTTGGCACTTCATCGAGGAAAAAGTATCCAACAGGGCAGACATAGATTTCTGCTAATGTTTCGAGATGCTCGAGTTCAGGCTGGGAAAGCCCTTTCTCCCATTTTTCCAGTTCTCCTGCATCGATAGGCGTATAAAATTTCCCAAGTTTTCTTGATAGCTCCTCAACATCTTCATAGCTCATTTTCAGCCTTTCCCTTGCCCACCTTAATATTTCTACATTTGCCCAATTAGACATTTTCTCCTCCGATTTATAGAAAAGATACCCCCTTTGCTCACAATGTCAATCCTCCATCACCTCCCACACCCCCGCAAGCTCCTCATCCGTTATCCCCCAGATTTTCGCGGCAAGGATATCTATCTCTCGTTCGTAGCGTTTGATGCTCTCCTCATCCCCTGCCTCGGCTGCCTCGTGGCAAAGTCGCGAAAGCTCCGAAAGGCGAAGATGAATATCATTCGACGGGTCGAAACGGGGAATGGAAACTCTTTCTGGGATATGAACTCCAGCTAAGCCTCCACCTCCTCCAGAACTAAAAGAACTAATAGTAAAATCAATTAAATTTGTCCCAAGTATTGCACACAAAAAATATGCTTCTTCACGGCTTTCCAAAGGTATAAATGCAGTATTATGTTCTGGCAATATTATAGAACCACGAAACTCATGAACAACAGCAACTTTCATTCGTTTAGAAATCCAGCTCCACACCACCTTCCACTCCGCCATCGTGTATTCTCCAACGGCAAACATTGAGTAGAATGGTCCCCTCTCCATAAGAGCGCGAACAGAACTCGAAGCCCTCCGCCTGAGAACATCCTCAAACCGCTTCAAATAAGCGTAAGTCTTGGGATACTTTATCTTCATCTCCCGCTCAGGATAACCTATTCGCTTGATTGGGTCCTGAACCATTACTATGTGGCATGATGGCTTTGCGCGCCACCGCTGAACATCGCGCCCCCTCAGGAGCGGATACACGAAGTCGGGCTCAATAACCGCCTCAACCTGCTTAACTTTCTTTTTGCCGACATTGGCGAGATTGCGAATGAGAAGGTCACCGTTGGGAAGTTCTTTCAGAACCTCAATCCAATAGACACCATTGGCACCGCCGGTGTTAACGCCTTCAAATGCCTTGTAATCGCTTTTGCCGATAACTTTCAATATAGCGGGAATCGCTTTTTTGGGCGCCGTAAGCCATGGCGAGGTTGGGTTTTCGGGGTCAACAGGGACAGCATCCATTCTTATTCTTTTCACCCTCCTTTTCACCTCATCCAGCATCAGCTCCGGCGATATTTTGCCTCTGACAGCCTTTTTCCACACTATGTAAGGCACGGGGTATTTGAACGGTCGTGTCGATTTTTTGCACACAAAAACGGCGGTTCTGTTGGTGGCGCCCTCGAACGGCTGAAAATCGGACATGTCCGTAACCCGTAGAGGCTTTATATAACCTTTTCCCTCAGGCAATTTCCATCGTCTAAATCCTTGCCCCGCACCTTTTGTTTTGAACAAAGACTGAGTGATAACGAAACCAAGTTTTCCACCTTTTTTCAAATATTCATCCGCACAAACATATACAAAAAGCGATGACAGGTCTATTTTTGAACTTCCAAGCCTTCTTTGCTGACCCTTTATAGGAAACAATCCATAATGATGTTCATACAATGGTATCAAAGAATTTCTATACTCTTCGGGCAGACTTTCCCAGTTTATCCACGGCGGATTACCCGCAATAAAATCCACCTTCTCAACGAAAACTGGGGCGAAAGCATTCTTTATCACCCTTGCCCATACACCGTTTTTGCCTTCATTAGCAAGCCCCTTAAGCTTATTGTAAAGCTCAACATGAAGACCCTCGTTAACGACCTCTATCCCTCTATTTTTCAGCCTTTCTATGAACTCATCGGCAGAATATTCCCCCGAGATGCACGAATCCATTATGTCAGCATACTTACCAAGGATTTGCCTGCTCTCTGCTACTTCGCGAGGAATCCTTAAAGGGGTCTCAAACGGTGCTATTTTAAGCTCAAGAAACTGCTTTTTGAACAAATCCTCCCTTTGTGTTGGTGTAACCACGGAATCGCAAAGGTAAACTGGTATTTCAAAACCTCCCATAGCGCGGAGAAGCTCTCTTATTGCTATTATGTAGTTGGCTCTTGAGGCAAGCACAGCGAGGGGATTAAGGTCGAAACCGATAATGTTTTTTGTTATCTTTTTGACAAGCTCTTTTTTGCCGAATCCACATGTGTGAATGTTATCGTTATACCATTTCATAACCCTTTTTATAGCCATCACGAGGAAAGTCCCGCTTCCGCAAGCGGGGTCAAGGAGCCTTTTGTCGGGGTTTCCATCGTATCCTATTTCGTCGAGAACATATTCAGCGAGCCAATCGGGCGTGTAAAATTCGCCGAGGTCGTGCCTTACTTTTCGCGGCAGAAGTTCGTGATAAAGTTTTTTCAAAAGGTCCCGCGACTCCACAGGATTCGAGCTTATGGTGGTCGTATCATAATCCCCGAGTTTCGAGATAAGCATCCGCAAAGCATTGGAAATCTCGCTATCCCAGACATCCACATACCAAGAGAACAGGTTACCCTCGATAAAGTTTATATACCCTATGGAGCGCCATATTGAGCCATCCTCAAGTTCCCGAAATACTTCGCGCAGTCCCTCGCTGGTAGCTGCCTCGCTGCATTTGTCTATTATGGAAAAGCCTATCTTGGTGAACGCACTAATCACCTCCATAGCCAAAAGTTTCATAAAAATCGAGTAATATGTCTGAACGGAGAACAAAAGTTCAGCGGGTCGGGCACCTTCGATATGATATGTCCTTGCGAGCTCGTCGAGCTTGCCAGTTTTACCCTCTATATCGTAGCCACAAACTTCACCAAAAAGCAATTCCCATTGCTTAAAAAGCGTTTTCGTTTTTGGATGTTCAGTTCTTATTAGATGTTCGTAAAGTGCCTTAACACACTTAAGGGCGACATTACTTCCAGCACCGAAATCCTCAGCTAAATTGTTCGGAGTAAATTCCTTACCCCTTTCGGCTACTGATGCTATTGCTTCGAGAAGTCTTTTCACGAATTCAGCCGTGACGGGAAGAACTGTTACTTTATACTCACCCGACCGCCACCATAAATAAACTATCGTGTCACCATCCAATCCTACGCCAAAAAGTCTGTTAATCAACTCTAGATTTTCCCTTCTGAAAGCCTCGAATCGACTTTTAAGTTGCTGCACAACCGCCTTGGTCCCGGGAGCGTCAAGACTCGATGTTATCTTCTGGGTCGGGCTGTTAGGGTCCTTATACTCTATTAATACATCACCATATCTCGTATCGATTCTTCCACCGTCAGGTGTGGGCGCTTCGTTTCGCGCCTCGATATTCAAACCCGCCTCGCTAACGAATCTATTAAGGATACTGTTACAATACTGCCTAAGGTCTTCCTCACTTTTTGCTTTTTTCGCTGCTTCAAGAAAGGTCGTCGCTACAGTTATCGCATACCTATCAATTATTTTTTTGAGATGCTTTTTCCTTTCCATTGTGCACCAAAAGATAATTAAAAAATTCTGATTAAAAAAGCAAAGTTAGGCTAAATATTTACTCGCTTCGCTCCCTCTTTCGCAAGTTTATCCGCTTCGCGGTTTGCCTCTCTTCCTATGTATTCAACCTTTGCGCTCGCGAATTGACTCAAAAGTTTTATAGCATGCGCGTGCAATCCTTCAATGCTCTTGCTTTTGACTTTATACAAACCGTTTACCTGTTTTACCAGAAGCTGGCTGTCGGAGTAAACAGTGATGTGCTCTATTCCGCGAGTTTTTGCTTCCTCGAGGGCTTTTATTAGTGCTTTATACTCAGCCTGGTTGTTGGTGGCAAAACCTATCGGTTCGGAAATTCTAATAATTTTCGGGTTTGAGCGGAGCAAATCTTCGTTGTCTGCAATAAATATCAAAACGCCAATTCCCGCAGGACCGGGATTACCTATCGATGAGCCATCTATGTAAGCTATCGCGTGTTTACTTTTTCGCTTCACTAAGGATTTCCTCAAGTGAAAGGGACATAAGCTCGTTTAGGTCAACTATGATTCTTCCGCAATTCTGGCACACTATTATTTTCCCTGCGCGTATGTCCTGAATTATCTGCGGTGGTAATGCCTGCATACACCCGCCACAAGCACGGTTCACTATTCCAACGACCGCCACACCCTGAGTGCCGCGTCTTATTTGCTCGTATCGACGAAGAATCCTCTGGTCAACGAGGTTAGCGAGTCGGTCTCTGTCAGCCTTTATTTGCGCTATTATCGAGTCTATTTGACCCGCACTTTTCTTTATTTCCTCGATACGCTTAGTGTTTCTTTCTTTAACCTCTTTTGCTCGAACCTCAAGGTCAGCCACCTCGCGGGACAGGCTATCCTCCTCGTCCATAAGTATTATAAGCCGCTCCTCTATTTTTGCTATTCGCTCCTCATGAGCGGCTATCTCCGCCTGGACTGCATCGTATTCCTTATTTGTGGTGACTTTCATCAGTTTTTCCTGCGATTTAGCAAGTCCGTCGCGCTCTTCCTGAAGCTCTATCTCGAGCATGCTTATTTCTTTTTTCAGTTCCCTTAATTTTGTGCTTTTCTCCTCAAACTCTTTCTCAATCTCCACTATCTGGTCCTCAAGGGACTTGAGAAGCCCGGGAAAGAAGTCCTTGCGCATTTGAAGTTCGAGGAGCTTGCTATCGTATTCCTGAATTTCAAGGAGCAGCCTTAACATTTGTTTCGTATTAAGCTTGCTTTTTTGCATTCTCAGACTCCTTTATAGTTTACGCCATATGCCTCAAATACTCCCTTTGAGACTCAGAAACCTTCAACTCAACATTTTTTTCCGAAGCGTGCATCGCATCATCTAAAATTTTTAAAATATAATTCATAAGATTAATTTTCGCAGCAAAAATTCCAACCTCTATCGCAGCTATCTGATTATCGGCAAGAGCTACAGCGCAAGAATGAGGAATCTCGCCAGCAATAACGACATCAGTGCCTGAATCAAGAATGGAATCAATAATTTTTTCGACATTATCTGCCCAGAAAAGCACCCGCTGAACAAAGTTTTTCTCACTCTCTATAACTCGAATGCTGGCTCCAAAAAACTTTTGTCTGCATTCAGCAATAAGATTAGTCAACTTCATCGGGTAAGGAAGCATCCCGATAACGCCAAAACCAGCCGTTTTTGAATTCATATTGAGGGAGTAAACATCAACAGCGGGCTCCTCGTATGGATGGTACAAATTTATAGCTTCAAGCACTTCGTCAAGCAGGTGCTGAGGGACAATAGTTTCAAATCTCATCTCCTCAACTCGCTCGAACTTGCCGACTTCCCCTATGTAAGGTTCGCTTCCGGGCAAGGGTTTAAATGTGCCTTCGCCTTTGGCGGAAAAACTTGCGTGGCTATAGTTGCCTATGTAGCCAGCACCAATGTCGAGAATAGCTTTCCTGAATTTCTCGAACGCATCGAGAGGCACAAATACAACGATCTTGTACATTGGTTCAAAACAACTGGTCATACTGAACGCCTCAAATGACGCCCCGAATTCCTCCATCATAAAATAGCTGAATCCACTCCTTCCAAACTCGACATTCGAGGAAAGAGAATAGACAGCCAAACCGTTCTCGACAGCATGCGAAACTCGAGCATCGAGCCCTCTTATATCGAACAAGCTTTTCGTTATATAGGGCAGATGGAAGGTTATAAGCAGGTCGAATCCTCCCCTTATGGCCTCAAGAACAACTGCCATACTAAGATCAACAGCAAACAAGATTTTGTTCACGCTTTTATTAGCTTTACCGCATATTATTCCCGCGTAATCTCCAGGTATTGTGGCTTGAGGTGGGTATTTAAATTCGATAGATTTTATCGCTTCTGCCAGTGTCATAGTCCCTTAAATAAAAAAAGCACCGCCTTTGTGACGGTGCATCGAAAGACATTGGTGGGAGCCATATTACGCTTATTGTCTTTACGATGATTACATATTTTTCTTTTCCCACCTTTTGTTTCTTTCATTTTAGGGCAAATTAGTGGGAGAAATTTTGATGTCAAGGAAATTGTTGAATAAGACGGGAGGTTTTGTTTAGAAATATGGGCGATAGTGGACTCGAACCACTGACCTCTTGCATGTGAGGCAAGCGCTCTACCAACTGAGCTAATCGCCCACAAAATAATTTGGACCCACCAGGACTCGAACCTGGAACCAAGGGATTATGAGTCCCCTGCTCTACCAATTGAGCTATGGGTCCACTTAATTTATAAAGAACACCACCCTAATTGTCAAGATTAAAATTTATTTTGTATAGTGAAAAGTAAATTAATGAACATGAATCCTCGTTACCATCCTGCTCCTGCAATATGGCTCAGAAATAGTTTCAACGGTTATGCTGGTGCTAAGCCATATATCAGTGCCTGGTGGGCAATCTGCCCTAAGAGTATAGCAAACGGTATATGTGGTCTCGGGAATCATAAAGTGTTTAAACAGTGTATCACCCGAAATAACTCTTAAAGGCAACTCAGCGCTGAACCTAACTTTTACGGTGCATCCGCTATCAGGAAAAATACAGTCCTCACATAGAGGCGCCCAATACTCGAAACAGAGGTCAAAGCTTTCCCCCGATTCAACTGAGGATTCAGGCTGAACTGTCCGCTCAATTTCAATGCAAATTTTCGGTCCAACAGTGCGAGCAGGGCATCCATAAAAGGTGAGCAAGAAAAATGCTATCACTAACAGTGCGCCAGCAAATGACACCAGATATTTTGACTTATTACCTCGGAACATAGATTTTACCATCGTTTGTCATAAGGAACCAATATCCGCTCCCGGGGCGAAGAGTATCTGGAACTATGTATGCCCCCGAGCTTACATCGTATTCAAATATGTTCATTAAAGCTGTGCCCTCTACGCCTATATCCGCCACACCTACCGCGACTGACGGACATCCCAATATATTCCAGCCACGGCTTACATACATCACATACTTTGGATACCTTGCCCCCACAAATATCACAATCGTATCAGCAGGACTGTTAACACAATAGCCCATTCCAAAACGAACTATGTCTGGAATCAAAAAGCTTCTCGTCCCTGTGTCGAACTCGTATGGACCGTAAACTGCATCCCTGAAAATAAATTCTCTAAACGGCTTCGGAGACCTTAATGGCAGCGAGATAATATTCCATCCAGCATAAACAAGAATCGTATCAACCCACAACCGCGGCAAATCCCAGCTTATGGTTAGCGTTTCAAACGGCTCGGCGAAATATTCAGTGTCGGTCCGCATGTCAAGCCAGCCATTAAGTGTGTAAAAACCGACTCCAAGGGCATCTCGGCTCCAATGCACATGAGTCGACTCCGGATGCTCAATCACAAGCAACCACTGATTGGGTGCTATCATGTCTCTTATATCACGATACAGCCTCGTTACTGACGGATGAGCTGAATCCTCTATCTGGAACCAGACATTAACGCTTCCCGGCGGCGGCGTAAGATGGAGCAGGTCAACCCACGGGTCAAATCCATCTGAGGCAGCATAGCTTGCGCCAAAGGTAATCTCACCGTGCGAATCACCACCTATATCATCAACATGAACTGTCACGAGCCACGGATTAACCTTGTAGTTCACCCACACTATACCATCACGCCAGTAAACCGTCGCAAAGTGAGCGGAAGCATCCACTATGTTTATAACGGAAAAGTCGCCAGCGTTCGTTCGACAACTCACATCGAGATGCAGAAAACCAGCCACACCGGGCACAATACTCACTCTCGTCGACCAGAAAAATTCTATCTGCCACTGTGTTCCCACTCTCCGCATTATTGCTGAATCTGCAGCAGGCGAAATGGCAGATGAGAACGAGACCGGACGGATAACAGCTGTATCAACCTCAAATTTTATTAAAAGCCTGTCTATGTTGCAATCTGCGGAATCCACGAAAAGCGGCACTATTGTGCGCCGACACGGATTAGCCAATGTATCACCGAATGAGAGGGCAATAAACCCGTGAGGCAAAACGCGAATATAGCATGTATCCCGCCCCCAGTTGCAGAAAGAATCTCTTGCCGCTACTACGATTTCTACACTATCGCACTCGGTATCTTCCGGGATAATCAAATCGAATGCTGTATCGGGCACGACGAATGCTGTCTCACTTCCGCATAAGTCGACCATAACCGAACACGGGTCATTCGCCCAGAACATGTCCTCAACATGCCACGAGATGTGCACGGTATCGCTCGGGAAAAACGCCGAATCGGGACAATCAATTCTGACGCGGGGCGGCCTGGAATCAAGGGGTCCGATATAGTAGGCTGTGTCCGCTATGGAATAACCCGAGGACTCGGGCGCGAGGCTGTAGTAGAGCCAGGAGATAGGG
>JAGGRZ010000004.1 GCA_021159335.1 bacterium | reverse complement strand
AAAAGCTTTTTAATAAAGAAACTCGCCTTGTCGTCAGTTATTTTGTTCAGCCTTCCCATGATACCTCCTTTTTAGGCGTTCAATATGTCTATAAAAAAATCGATTAGGAATTTAACATAAGAAATTATTATGTCAAGTAAAAAGTTAAATTTTTCACATTTTGCCAAGTTTTCGCTTGCAAAATGGAGTAACACATTTTATTTTAATCGTGCCACAAGGAGGAAATATGGCAAAACTGCTAAGATTCGGCGTATCAGCCGAGGAAGACCTTGTAAAAGAATTCGACGAAATTATTAAGGCAGCAGGCTATACAAACCGAAGCGAAGCTTTAAGGGACCTTATGAGGGAATTCGTGCTTGAGAGAAAAGCTCATCAGGAAGGAAATATTACCATCGGGACGATAACGGTTCTCTACGACCACAAAAAGAGGAAGTTAGCAAACAGATTAGTCGACTATCAGCATCTTCACAACGAATGCATCACAGCCACCATGCACATCCATGTCGACAAAAGGCTTTGTATGGAGGTTCTCGCGGTAAAAGGGGAAATATCAAAAATTAAGGAAATAGCTTCTCACATCGGTTCTGAAAAAGGAGTATTTTTGAGTAAGTTAACCATTGCAAAGGTTTGGAAGGAGGATAAGAAATGAGAAATGCAATAATTTATATCATTATCGCAACATCCAACTTGCTGTTTGCCAATACTGATTCTTTAAAGACATATAAAGGTGAAGCCATCGAAGTGCTGGGTGAAAGAGAGTTATGGGTGGAAAGCGATTCTACCAAACCAGACTATGTTAACACATCCGTTCTATCTGAAGCCTCAAAACTTTCACCCTCTCTATTCTTTACACGAAGGTCCATTTTAGGGCTTGGTTTGGCAACCTCGTCAGCAGCTAAAATATATCTTTTTGGACTTGGTGGTGTGCCGACAACGCAGGTGGCGATATTATGGGACGGAGACCCACTAATTATGGGATTAATGGGACATCCAGTTTTTGATGCCATAGATTGCCCATCTGGAGGTGTGGTCGAACTATTTCGTGGTGCTACTCCTTCTCTATCTCAAAGTGCCATGGGAGGCGCAATAAATATCAAAACAAAAAGGTTAGCTAATGATGGGTTAAATACTTTTGCTGAAGGCGTAGTAGGCAGCTTCAAAACCAGAAGGTTAACAGGACAAGCATTGATAAAAAAGGATAAATTCGACTTCGGTTTTGATTATAGCTCATCAAGTTCTGATGGATTTAGAAGTGATTCGAGAGACGATTACAAGTCCGAAAGATTTGGCGGACACATCGGATTAAAAACGAAATCCGATGATTTTTTACTCGTATATAGACATGATTGGTTCAAACTTTTCGACCCGGGGACCGAAACCGAACCTCTCAGTAATGCATGGTATAACATTACCCGCTGGCATAGCCACATAAGCTGGAGACACTCATTCAACAGAAATGCTTTTAAAGCTTCTTACTTCGTGCACAGTGGACATCATGCTATTTTTACTGGTTTCCGCTCAAATGACCTTAGCTGGGGAGTGAAAACGATGTACACTCACGAATTCAGCTGGGGAACTGCCGGTGCAAAACTCATGTGCATTCAATACGGCGGCAAGGTTATCAGAGGTCCTAAAACAGGCGATTTCTGGGACACCGACTATCAGTCGACTATTTGGGGAAAATATGATTCACAAAAATTTAGCCTGAAAATTTCGGCAACCATGTTTTATAGAAAAGACTTCGGCACACATATCGCTCCTGAGATTGAATTCTCGAAAAAAATCTTTGGCATAACTTCTTCTGCAAAACTCTCAAATGGTTTCAGGTTTCCATGTATAAGAGAGCTACGAGTTTTTCCATGGTCCAACCCATCACTTGAGCCTGAAAACGCCTGGACCGCACAATTGGGCTTTAGAAAAAGTATCAGCTTAATAAATCTCAAAGCGTTCATATGGTATACATACGCCGAAAACCTTATAAAAACTGGTTATCCTGGTCACCCCTATTCAAATTCTGGTCTTTTCAGAAGACCCGGCCTCGAATTGAGCATTTCCTCTAATTCACAAGCATCTTTTGGCTTTCAGCTTGGGTTTGCACACCAGGAGCTCGGGGAAAAACGGTCAATAGGACCAGCTGACCACCTTATCGGAGAGTTCTTTGCAAAGAAACATCTTGTTGTTCCGTTAGAGTTCAGAATAAACTTCGAGGGGGCAAGCGGATTATATGCTAACGACTTACCTGAAAGTAAGTTAAGGTCATTTCTCGTGCCGAACCTCGAGCTTAAAGCGCACATAACTAATTTTCTTACTTTTAGAGCTGGCATAAACAACATCTTCGACATGAAATACTACACTCAAGCTGGTTATCCAATGCCACCAAGGCAAATATGGGCGCAAATATCAGTAAACAAAATGACGAGATTTTAAGATTTTTCGACGAAAAAGCGTTTTTCTGGGTGGAAAAAGCCCGCGACCCGCAACGGAGGGAATTTGTTCGAGAAATTCTTGGAAGATTCCTCAAAATAGGAGCTGGCATTGCCCTTGATATTGGCTGTGGTGGCGGAATAATTTCACAGGTTCTGGTGGAGAGAGGTTGGAAACAAGAAGAAATAATCATGATTGACCCTTCATTCAAACTCGTCAGCATGGCGAAGGAAAAACTTTCATCATGCTTTGGACTCGTGGCTTTCGGGGAAAAATTGCCAATAAAAAGTGAAAGAGCCAATTTAGCCATAATCTTTAATGCACTGCCTCACATGCAAATAGACGCTGTTCTAAAGGAGTTAAAAAGAACGCTAAAAGTAGGTGGTCAATTGCTTATTTTTCACGATAACGGGAGCGAACAAATAAACGAAATACACAAAAATATCGGTGGTCCAATAAAGGAACACATGCTCCCATCAGTGGAGATAGTAGCTCGGAAGCTGGATAAACTTGGTTTCAGAATATATTATGCTTCTGATAAACCTCACAGACACTACATTATCAGCGCCATAAAAGGTGATTACTTTAATACTTGAGAATCTGCAGGGCTTTTTATTGTTGTCTTTGATTCACGAAAGATAAAGATTTTCTCTCCAGCTCTCGACATGCCCATCTTTGTTCGGGCTATTTTTTCGACAAATTGGGTATCAGTTTGAAGCTTAATGATAACATTCTTCAGCGAATCGCTTATTCTCATCTCTTTTTCTATGGTGGCTTTAAGCTGGTCTCTATACTTAATTTTTCGCATTATGCTAAGAAATCCCGTTTCACTAAGGAAAAGCGTGTAAAACACTACGAAAAATATTACGGAGCCAAGCACTATCTTCCACCACTTTTTCCTGGCACCTTTTCTGGGCTTAGCAATTCTTTGAACCCTGTTCCTCATTATTCCTGCCCCCAGTTAAATCTCGGAGACCAGGATGGCGAGGTGTTGTTCGCCGCTATATTTGTTATTCGCCTTATTTTAGTACCATCCCATAGAAACTCATAAATTTGATATGTCCCCAATCTGTCCGAAGCAAAAACTATGTGATAACCATCGGGTGCCCAGTCTGGATGTTCATTGTTTCCCAAGGATGTCAGGTAAACAAGGTTTTCGCCGGATACATCTATGACCGCTATGTCGAACTGCCCTCTGGTTCTTGACGCAAAGGCTATTTTGTCGCCTTTAGGTGACCATGATGGCTGGTCGTTGTAGTCCCCGTCAAATGTGAGCCGTCTAACATTGGCACCATCTGAGTCCATTATGTATATCTGCGGTGTCCCTGAGCGGTCAGAACAAAAAGCTATATAGTGACCATCTGGCGACCATGTCGGCGAGGTGTCTATATAAAAATTCTTAGTCAGTCTCTTAAGCTTCTTTTTCCTAACATCCATAACATAAATTTCCGAATTGCCATCCTTTGATAAAACCAGTGCGATCTTCTTCCCATCTGGTGACCACGATGCAGCGGTATTTAATCCTCTAAACCCAGAAAGCAACCGAGCTCGACCTTTCGCGAACTCGTATATATAAAGCTGTGGCTGCCCCTTCAAAAAACTTGTGAATGTTAAGGCTGTGCCATCCGGCGACCAATCCGGCGATAGAATTATGCTTTTATGCGAGGTCAACTTGGTGAGATTGTAGCCATCGTAATCGCAAATATAAATCTCTTTATTGCCGTTTCTGCTGGATATGAACGCTATCTTGGTTTGTGCTATGCCCTTCTCTCCCGTAATCTTTCTCACTATGTCATCCGAAGCTGCATGTGCAATTCTTCTCAGGTTCTCAGGCAAGCCACGGAAGGTTTTCTTGTATATAACCTTGCCATTCGGGACGGAGTATAACTTAAGATGAATATACGCCTCACCTTCAGCCAAACCATAAGTGCCAAAAATTATAGTTTGAACACCTGAGGTTAACCAATCTGACTGCATTATATCCTTCTCGTCGGTAACTATTTTAGGGAAAAATTCTGGCTCAAGAACGGTGAAGAACGGCGAAAAATCGAGGTCAGCACTAATTATGTCGTCTATAGAGTCCGCAGAAACTAAGTCGCCCATCGAGCCCGGGTCTTCAACAAATGGCATTACAGCCACTCTTATTCTTTCGGCAGAGCGATCGGTTATCTTAAGATGCACTTCCTGCGAAAAGCTGATTGCAAAAATTGTTATTATTAATAATATTGCTCGCATTTCTTTATTCTATTATTTAAAATATTTTTATAATTTCAACAAATATTTCGTGATGGCAAGAATTTTTTGAGGTTTCATCTGGGGAAAGAAAAAATGGTGGGCGATAGTGGATTTGAACCACTGACCTCTACCATGTCAAGGTAGCGCTCTAACCAGCTGAGCTAATCGCCCACTTCAAATTTAATAATATTTTGGGTCGAATTCGTGTCAAGAGTTTTGTTAATTAGCTTATACCCCAAGGAATAGCCGGTGCTCACTTCATAAGAAGCAGTCTGCTCGAAAGTTCCGATTCTCCTTTCCACTTTAATATGTAAACTCCGCTCGTAAGCCCCTCACCGTGAATAGCTACTTCTGCGCGCTTGATTTTCCCTTCCAGCAATGTTTTCACTATTCTTCCATTAATGTCCATAAGCACGAGTTTTCCGCGTTCCCTTTTTCCCAAAGACACTCTTACCAAAGCAGTTTGATTGAAAGGATTCGGCGTTATTTCAATATTAGGGGTTATTGGCTTGGCTAACTCCCTAACAGCGCTGTGTTCTATGGTAAACCAATATCTAAGTTCTGGTGCATAATTGTATGAACCATATGTTATGAGGTCCCGCAGGTTAGTGAGAGCTATTCTAACTGTATCGCCACTATACCCTCTTCCATCGTAGAAATATGTCAGGCGAACCAATGTATCTGAAACCGGAACGAAAACAGGGTCAACGAGAGTGTCATTTATGTAGAACCTTATGCTCGCGGTATCTATCCCGGAACCCTCGTTAGGATCTACAAGCGAAATATCCACCGTTAAAGTATCATGGTCAAGGTGTGAACCGGGGATAGGGTATATGTTAAGCTGGGTTGGCGGTGTGTAGTCAGCTTTGAAGGAAAAACTGTATGTTGTCGTCGCATTCCCATAAATATCTGATACGGGAGAAAGGGTGACTGTGTTTTCTCCTTCCGGGTATGGTGTATGAGGTTCGTATCGCAGCGTATCAGCAGTATAAGTAAGAACGGACGAATAAAGCGTGTATAAATCACCATTAACATTCAAGACTATAGAGGCAGCATGCACCCCAGAATCATCGTGTATGTAAAATACTATGGGCATGAAGGAATCCGATGTAGCAGTCCCATCAAGCGGGCGCAACAATCTTATTTCAGGAGGAATCGTATCAGAGCTTGATATTCCGTTATAAAATGTCCAGCAGAGGGGTGGAGTTTCGTTCGGACCACAATAAATAACATTGTCAGAAGCGTAGGCGCAAACTGTAACACTACCGCGGGGCACAGGAACTGTGGGAATGTAAACCACACTGTCTCCATCAAAGGTTACCTCAGGCGAAGATGGACCAAAGGTATCGCCAGCAACCACCACCTCAAAATATCCCACGCCAGATAGCGAATCAACGACATGAAATTTTACCACTGGAAAGGCAGTATAGACCGTTTCTCCACTGGCAGGAGTAATATCAAATATCACTGGTGGTGAATAATCCATCACCACGAAGCCTGAAAGAGGCAATCCCAAGGCAGCGTTCCCGGCGGTATCCCGCGCAGATATAAGGGAGAATCTTATCGTATCTCCCTCAGACCAACTACTTGATGGAACAAACATTACAGTATCGCCAATAATAGTTAAAGCTGTATCGCCGTATAGAGTTGAATTAACCTCAATAACTACAGACGACCAGTCGACAGCCCCACCTGAATCCACAACGACATATTTTATGCACTGCAATGAACATGCTGAAAACGAGCCGGATAGCGGTTCTATAAGAGTTGCTCTTGGAGGAGTCCTATCCCCAATCGATGGAAGCGAATCAGATTGAAAAATCATTAATCCGTCTCTTATCGTGGCAAATATATATGGATATTGTATTTCAATGTTGTTATAGTACTCTGAAATCATTGGAACATACAAATCCACAAGACGCGGGGATGATGGATTCTCCCAGTTGTAAAGTCTCACACCGTTAAGACCGTTCGCGATAGCAAAGTATTCTCCCCATGCGCATCCATGATTGCAGTCTCCTGAACCTGTGGTGCATGTATACGCTCTCGTTGGCGTTGATGCCAAAACAAGCACTGCCTGTCCTCCTGCACCGGGTATTGGCACGATGCCGTTGGCAGCGTAGATTCGGCTCCCCCAGACATCAACATCGCCACCTCGACCGGTAGTTCGTGCGCTTCCGAGGAGTCGAGGCCTTGAGGGTGTGCTGATATCGTAGGTCCTTATGGTGGTCCCTATCATTGGAGAAGACAGGACCACCAGTGCTAAATAATTACTATCTGCATCAACAATCTTGGAAGTTACCAACTCAGAGTATGTAAGAGTATCCCTTATACCAGTCGGACTTACTATCAACCTGTAAACATAAAGGTTACTTCCAGTGGCAACATAAATGTGTCCGTTGTTAAATGCTATCGAGGCTGCGCGTTCAGCTGGTGAGGGTAACAATATTGTATGCACCCTGACAAGGCGGGTAGGGTCACTAATGTTGAAAATATAAATGTTTGAGCCACATCCAAGAAAAGCGAGGGAATCGAAGCCAAAGTCAAAGTCAAGCACCTCATCACCAAAACATATGCTATCAACAAAAGCCACAGATGACGGAGTTCTTATATCGAGCACCGCAACACATCTGCCGTAGAGAAGATAGGCATATTCTCCGTGAGGATAACATCCGACGGTATGCGAGAAACCGTGAATGCTTCCGACTATCGTCATAGCATAGGACGATGCCAAAAGCAAAGAAATTAAAACAAAAATCTTGATTTTGAGCATTTTCTTCCCCCCCTTGATGGTTCTAAAACTTGCTGGGGGGCAGAATCGAACTGCCGACACCAGGATTTTCAGTCCTGTGCTCTACCAACTGAGCTACCCCAGCAAGAGCGTAAAAATAATATCTAACAAATCCGTCTATGCAAGAGTTTTTTAACCACTTTATTATTACAGAAATACCGCACCAAACTGTTGCTGCTTGGCTATTCGCGATATGTTACCGCAGAATTTGGCGATTCCCACACAGTAACCGAAACGACCTCTGCTATGTTCCCAATCTTTTCTTTCGCAAGATTGTATATAATCATTGCTATGTTCTCGGCAGTGGGATTTTTCCCTGAAAGAAGCTGGTTCTCGTTGAGGTCAGTGTGGTCAAGCTTCTCCGTTATATCGTTAAGAATGTTTTTTAGCATTGCGAAATCGACCGACATGCCAATTTCATTAAGCTCATCCGTCCGCACCTTAAGCTCTACTGTCCAATTATGACCGTGAATTTTTGAGCATTTCCCCTGGTAGCCTTTTATTCTATGAGCCGCTGAGAATGATGATTTTACGGATAGCTCAAACATTTTATCATTAATGCTTCTTGGCTTCTATTTCGTATCTCATGCTTTCCATTATTTCCTGAGGCATTGCCGTTGCGGTGCCCACTTTCCCAACGACTATCCCCGCAGCATGCGACGATATTATGGCTGCTTCATCATAACTTCCGCCGGCAGCGATAACTGCAGTAAAAGCAGCAATAACTGTATCTCCAGCACCCGTGACATCATAAACCTGACGTGCAACTGTGCCATAGTTTTTTACCGAGCCGTCACTCCGAACGAGGGTCATCCCCTTAGCACCGCGGGTTATTAAAATGCTTTCTGCAGAGGTTATTCTCATAAGTTTTCTTGCGCATTTAACAAGTGACTTCTCATCCATAATTTCAATTCCGCAACTGTTAGAGGCTTCCTTTTGGTTAGGAGTTATAAGAGATACATTCCTGTAAAGCGAAAAATGATTTTCCTTCGGGTCAACCGAGACGAAAAGCTTGTTATGCCTGAAATTAGCGCCAATGTTTCTGAGAGTTGTTTTGTTTATTACTCCCTTACCGTAGTCAGAAATTATCAACGCATCAGCTTGTTCCATTGCGCTAAGTGCATTTTCCACAAGTTTCAGATTCTCATTGCGCCCTGGATTGCCAATATCTTCTCTATCGACCCTTACCACCTGCTGGTTTCTTGCGATGACTCTTGTTTTGGTGGTAGTCTGCCGCTTTTTCGAAGTTACTATGTATTCATCATCTATTTTGAATTCCCTCAAAAGCCTCCTCAATCTTTCGCCAAACATGTCCTCACCTATTAAGCCCACCAGTATGGGCTCAACACCAAGAGTCTTGAGGTTCCACGCTACATTGGCAGCACCACCAAGTCGCTCGCTTTCATCCTCAACTTTGACCACCGGAACCGGCGCTTCCGGAGAAATACGCTCAGCCTCACCCCATAAATATCTGTCGAGCATCAGGTCACCGAAAACGACAATCCTTATCTTCTTTATCGCAACAAGAATCTTATTTAGCCTTTTTAGGCTTATTATCATTCCCGTTGCCCTCTTTGAAGTTCATTATATGTTCTTTCAAACTGCTTATTTCAGGATATAGTTTCGACGCCTTAATAAACATCTTCTCCGCCTTCTTAACCTTGCCCCTATTTTGAGCAACTATTCCCAAAGTAAAGTATGCGTATGCTTTTACCTTATCCGAATCTGTAGAAATCAAACAATCCTTAGCCATGCTCTCTGCTTCGAGCAATTCCCCCGTTTCCGCCTTGAATGCCGCCGAGAGGCACCTGTAAAGCATCTCCTCCATTTCATTACCTGCCGACAACTCCATTTTAGTATTTATCAACTCACTGGCATCGGCGAGATGCCCCCTAAGGAAGTGAAAAACTATGTAGCTAACATCGTCAAAACTGAGATTTTGCGCTTCAGCTTTGGCATGTTGCCATATTTCATCAACGAGTCGTGCTTCATACTTCTTTTGCACATACGATATCCCCTCGAACTCACCGAGAAAATCTGTAAGAGGCATAATTATCCTTGCCTTAAATTCGTTAATAGTGTCAGCATTACCAAAACTTACAGGTTCATTGCAAATAAAGTAAAGAAAAGGGGTGAAAATAAATCCTTGGGCAAAATCTTTATGAATCTCAATCAGTGCGGGTGTCTTGATGTCCGATACATTAGGGATTATTGACATCATCCATTGATGTTTGAAGGCACAAACCCAGTCCTTGCAAATTGATTTTGCGCTATTTCCCAATACAGTGTAAAGGTCGCCAAGCGATTGAACTGCATCCAAGTTCGAATCAACTATCTCATCGATAAGTAATGATGCGAAACCTTTAATGAGTTTGTTCATTGTTCTGGCGCTTCTGAAAGTTGGATTGCCTTTTTGAGAGATTTCGGGACCAATTATTACTACATACCCAAAAATCGGGGAATAGAAATGAATTTCATCTTTAAGCCAAGAACAAAATATCGCCATAAACTTTTTTTCAGAAAAATTTAAACCAAACATGTTAAACAATCTTTCTGGAATCTCATTTTTAGCAATATCTTGGGAAACCATTTCTACCTTCATTTCAAGGTCGCCTGTATATAATCTCAAATATTTTTCAAATTCTGATACCTTGGCGAAATCTCGAACAGATTCTATAAGGTCTTCTATCAATTTTTTCTTATTTTTAGCCTTTAAATTTAAATCCAAGAAAAATCCACGCTCAAACGGAATCATCTGACCAAGTTTAGGCGGAAAATCATAATACATTAGCACTTTGGCAAAATCCAAGACTGAAAATCCCTTATTATTTAATTTTCTTAATTTTTTTATTGCGGAATGATTAGAATACGGGGCAAAATATTTTCTAAGCTCTTCGACGAAATAGTTGCTCTCGGAAAGAAAAACCTCTTCCCTACTCTGTGAATCAAGCGAGAAATACTCGAGCACACCGACAAGCTCTATTCTTGGGTCTATTCTTAATTCAACAGATGCGTTTGTTAGCGCGGAAAAAGCAGCTAAGGCTAGTAATATCGTTATTTTTTTCATTGTTTTTCTCCCGTTAATGGTAATTGCGCATCTTTTAATGCTTCCCACTTGCGAATTTTCTCGAGCTCTTCAAGAAGCTGCTGAAATTCCTCAATATCTTTGAACTCACGGTATACCGAGGCAAATCTTACATATGCTACCTCGTCGAGTTTTCTCAAATTCTGCATAACAAGTTCACCTATCTTGAGCGAGGAAATTTCGGAAACCCCCATGGAAAGTATTTCGCTTTCGATTTTATCGACCAATTGTTCAATTTTTTCAGCCGATACAGGTCTCTTTCGGCAGGCTATTCTTATCCCGCGGATAAGCTTTTCTCGCTGGAATTCCTCGCGGCTGCCATCTCTCTTTATAACAAGAAGCGGAGACTGTTCTATGTATTCATAAGTTGTGAACCTTTTCCCGCAGGAAAGGCATTCTCGCCTTCGTCTTATAACTTTACCGTCGCGTATCGTCCGTGAATCTATTACCTTGTCGTCAAGCGAGCCGCAAAACGGGCATTTCATTTTTTCTCCTCCTGTTCACAAAAAAAGCTTAAATCTGGTTTTGGCAAGAATATAAGCGGAATTCCGAGTTCAGACAAAAGTTCATCAGTAAATTTATCTGGATAATCCTCAGCGCAATATATTTTCTTAATTCCCGCGTTAGCGAGTATTTTAGCACATGTTATGCAGGGTTTTGTGGTTGAGTAAAGCACTGCTCCTTTCGTTGATACTCCGAACACGGCGGCCTGAATGACCGCATTTTGCTCAGCGTGAAGTCCCCAACATATTTCCTGACGCTCGCCCGAGGGAATATTTAGCTTATCCCGCAGACATCCTATAACATCGCAGTGGGGAAAACCCGATGGTGGACCGTTATAGCCTGTGGCAAGTATTCTTCTGTCTTTTACCCATCGCAGTGGGGAAAACCTGATGGTGGACCGTTATAACCTGTGGCAAGTATTCTTCTGTCTTTTACCAGCACCGCCCCCACTTTGCGGCGGGTACATGTTGAGCGAGTAGCCACTAAAAATGCCATAGCCATAAAATAATCATCCCAACTTGGCCTTTGAATTTTCTCGGACAACTATTCACCTCCGATTCTGCTTGACCTATTCACATTATTTTATAATATTTTGCAACAGCAAACAAAGTAAAAAATGAGAGGTCTTATTATGGGTTTCGTTCAAAGCGTGATATTCTGGATCATTTATGCATTGATTCCATTTGCCATAACCATCCTATTTGGACTTAGCAGACAAACCATGGTATATATTTATTTTGCAGCTACCCTTGTGGCTATATTTATTTGGTGGTTATACGATAATAAAAGGAGACAAGCACCCAAAGAATATTAACCATTTTATTGTGAAAATAATTCCTTGACATAATTTTCAATAATAATAATCTTTAAATAATCAAATATTAATGCGATAAATACTGAAGCAAAGGAGGAGCTATGCGTGTTGGGATGGTGTTTCTTATTTTTGTATTTATCCTTTCTACCTTCTATCCTGTCTTTTGTGACAACCTTGTGGTAAGTGCTTACGAGTATCCTATCAAAAAAGCTCTGCGAGATAGTTGCCTTCAACACCTGAGAGTCATTCCCAAACACAACAACAAGACAATCAAGCCCAACAGCGGTATGGCTAACATTGCGACATTTCCCTACGGCGAAAAGCTTCTTCTGGTAGCCACCATTGACAGCGAATTTATGGCGAAGGCATCCGTGAAAGGGATAAAGTGGTCTTTCATGCGAAAAGGAAAGATGAGTTATGGCGGTTATCCTGCTGTCGAAGTTTCCATAGTCAAAGGTGCAGGAGTTCCTGAGAATCAAATTGCGGTTTCCGCCGACCAGATCACAACAAAGCTTGGCGTAACCCCTGTTTATCCTCCCCTTCCCCATACAGTTATCGGACTTAAAGAAGGTTCTGGCGAACCAGTGGACAAAATCGATATAAAACCGAACCAATCGTGGGTCATAATAAGATCGTTCGAACCCGGTATATCAAAAGTCCTTGTCTCCGTGGTTACTGAGGACAACACTGTATCACCTGAGGTGGAGTATGCTGTTCATTGGGTCGGAAAGTATCCTAATATATGCCAAAAGCAGGTTCTCGAGGTTAATGTGGTGGAAGCGCCAAGCAGTTCTGACCCCTTCGTTTTTACCACAGCTATAGACCAGTATATAAACTATGTGATTACTGTGAAGGATGTCAGCCCTTACTATCAGAACCCAACGGCTCCGTCAATTTTGCCGCTTCTCTATCCCGATATACCATATACTCTAAGGTTTAGAATAGACCCGCTTCAGCAAATACAGAAATGGTCAAATGGAACTTATGAAAAAAGGCCATGGTCTGATGCCTACTGGGTTTCATGGGGCGAATGCAACAACGAAATAAGGGACAGCCTTTATGAACTAAGACTTGACGCCAGATATAGCGGTTCGAGACTTGAAAGAAGAGTAATCAGCAGGAATCTCGTTATAACCCCAACCAAAAACGGCGGCGAACCTCCTGCACAGCAGACTTTTAACGCTTATGTGGTATTCAGAGGATACAACCCAGATCCTCATTTCTATTATTTCAAGGCGAGGGAGCGTTCAGTGGATGCATCCGTGGCATACAGCGGTTCATCATGCAGCAAAACTAAATCTTACAAAAATATAAATGACGAATCAACCACAATAGAATACCAGCCCAACGAAAACCTTGGAGGTCTCGAGGTTAAGTGGGACCCCGCTGGCTCGCCCTACGGGATGAATGCACCAGTAAAACTTACAAACACCGGTGGAAGAATATACGAGATTTT
>JAGGRZ010000003.1 GCA_021159335.1 bacterium | reverse complement strand
CAGTAGCAGTTATATCGCCACTAACAGTAATGTCATCATCAAACTTAGCACCACCATGAACAAGCAGATTATCATCTATTATAACTGTGTCACCTACCGCCTGTATCGAATCAACAACAAGCTCACGCTCAACATACAGGAAGTCGTTCACAAAGACTGTGTCACCAGTGCTGTAAATAAGATCAGTAACGAATGTGTCAACGCTTATTACTCCGCCAACATCGAGATTACCTGATATATCGACATCATCGTAGAACGAGGCGCTACCATAAGCCTCAAAATTGCCCATAACAGAGGCATTGTTGTTAACGAGTATATTGTGCCCGATATTAACATTCTGTTCAACCTCAACAGAATTATCCACATAAAGCGTATCCCGCACATAGACTTTATTCGTCTTGAACGCCTCAATAGTATCGGTAGCAACCTCACGAGTAGCAACCATATCCTCAATGAACACTGTATCGCTCGAAACAATGTAGCGGGTGAATACGGTATCACCATGAGCAACACCGTAAAGTTTCGTTATAATGCTATCGATTATGGTCTGCGTTGAGGAATCAGCTAATGTATAACCATGGCTGAGAGCTATAGTTCTATCGAATGGCATGTCGGCAGCACTAATGCTGTCCGCGCCAAATCCCCAGCCGATCTCGGGTTGCAGAACTGTTCCGTCCTTTATGTGATAGTTAGTTATAGCGTCCTGGTGAATGTCCTCGCCCAGAACATCACGGTTAACTATTTTATCACTTGTTATAGCGTCGCTTGCTATCTTTGCACCTGTAACAGACGCGTCAGCTATCGTGCGAGTTACAACCGCATTATCGGCGAGCATCAATGAATCGATTATTCTATCTTGAAGGATGAAATGTTCAAAAGTAGCACCATTAGCAGTATCCAGGCAAACTTTCCCGAGGCGATACTTCATAGCACCCATAAGTATTTCTGTATTGTCATCTGCATTAATATCGCAGGCTGTTAGTGAGTTTGTGGTAACAGCACCCGAATGAAGCTCAGCAGTGGTTTTGTAAAGATACATTCCGTCATCGCTTTCACCAAGAATACTTGCATTATAAATTCGCAATACAGCAGTACCAGTAGATGGACTTGAATAAATACCATACTTCTTACCCTGATATGCACCCTGATCTATTGTTACCTCTGGACTATTACCAATAAGCTCCAAAGCCGCAACATTGCTTCCGCTGCCGGTAGCAGAGGCAAACACATCCTTGAAATATAGGTCATCGGCACCATCGACTATTATCGCCTTATTGCCAGCACCTGTGTTCTTAACGGTTACCCACATCATCGAGTTACCGGAGGTACCATCGAACTTAACAGTGTAATCATATGCGCTCTGAATAATCACTGTTTTCGGATTCATACCGACAATGTGGACATGATCGCTGTTAACAAGCACGCTTTCAGCGTAGGTACCCGGCGCAATCAAAACGATGAAGTCCTCACCGTGCCACGGGGCATCGTTAAGACCGAAGTCAATAGCCTTGTTGATGGTTAGGAACGGAGACTTATCACTACCATCACCCGATGCATCGCTACCGTTTTTAGCAACTACGACCACATGCTCAAGGGAGTCGCTCCATGTCCCCGAAATTCCCAGCAAATGATCGAGAGCTGCATCAACCGTGGTGTAAGTAGCATTATCATAAGGAATATCTTCGGCGTTAACCTGACCAGCGCCAAGCCCCCAATTAATCTTGGCATCTGTTACGGCATCATCAGCAATTTTATCAGTTGTCACAGCACCATCGGCAAGCTTTGCCGAGGTTACAGCGTTGTCCGCCAGTTTATCCGAGGTTACGGCACCATTAGCCAAGTCAGCCGTAGCCACTGAACCATCAAGAATCTTATCGGAATCAACCGCCCCGTTAGCAATCTTATCAGTTATTATTGCACCATTCTGGATTTTATCGCTCGATACCGCACCATTAGCTAATTTAGCCTCTGTTACCGCACCGTTATCTATATCGTCGGTTTTGACCTCAAAATTCTTTATTTTCTCACTCGTTACCGCGTCATCCTGAATCTTTGTTTCTGTAACCGCACCAGCAGCAATTTTTGGTGTAGTAACAGCACCGTCGTGAAGCTTTGATGTCATTATGGCGCCGTCTTTTATCACTATGTGGTCACCCACCTTCCGCTCGAACTCATCCTCGTTCAGGAAGTCAGGCACGCCTGTAGCACCAACCTTAACGAGCTCATCGGTGGTTATGCTGCAACCGGCAGCGTACGCCGCAGTATCCGCATAGGTCGCGGAATCCGCCCTGAGCGCTCTTATAGCATTAAGCGCCCACATAGCAAGAATTTCTGCTGTGATTTTCTTGCGGGGGGATAGGGTTGTATATCCTGAACCTCGATTTATGGATACCTGATAATAAATGCTTGTATCGCTGGAGAGGTCAAGGTTGAGGTCAAATATTGCGGAGAACATACCTTTAACCACTGGAACATTGGTTACAGTATCTGCATCGAGGCAGGTTCCACCGGACACATCACTATATACCGCCAAGATAATATCTACTGTGTCGTTAATGCCGACCCCTAAAGAATCGGTAAGCTTACCTTGGTAGGTAATATCAACAGCTCCGGCGAATCCTAAAAGCATCAAACCAAACAGAACAACAGCAAACTTCCTCCACATAGCATATCCTCCTTTCAGGAAGTTATTTTTTCTACTACTCAAAGAACCTAATAAAAATCTACCCACACGCGGTCTCAAATACATAAAACAACCCCCTTATCATATGTTATTTCACAGCACTTTTTAATAAAATACATATGACCTTTAACTGCGCAAGCATTTTTTTTAGTTTCCGATATTTTTTTCGTTGTGCGTATCTTCTTATATTTCAATAAGTTACTTAATATTACAGCATTTTTAGCTCAAAGTTACAACCTTATTTTTTTTCATTATAACGAATAATCGATTCTATTTCAACACAAATCTTGCCTAACACAATGAAAATTTATCTCTTGATAGTCGAATTTTATAAGTTATATTAATGTGTTAGATTAATTCGGGCAAGGATTTTAAGAATATGAACCCTGAAAAAGAGAAAATAAATCTCGAGAAGGAATATACGGCTGATAGCATAAAAGTCCTTGAAGGACTCGAAGCCGTGCGGAAAAGACCGGCTATGTATATAGGTTCAACCGGTCCCACGGGATTACACCATCTCGTTTACGAGGTGGTGGACAACTCTATAGACGAAGCTCTGGCTGGATTCTGCAAAAATATAGATGTGATAATACATCAGGACAACAGTGTAACGATTATAGATGACGGACGAGGAATACCCGTCGATACTCACCCCGAACTCGGCATCCCCGCTGCAGAAGTGGTTATGACTAAACTTCACGCAGGAGGAAAGTTTGACAAGAAAATCTACAAAGTCTCAGGTGGACTTCATGGTGTTGGAGTATCGGTAGTAAATGCGCTGTCCGAAAAACTTGAGGTAGAAATAAAAAGGGATGGTGCGGTTTACATCCAGCGGTACTCAAGAGGTAAACCAGTAACACCACTTAAAAAGGTTGGCAAAACAAAACGAACGGGAACACGAATAACATTCCGACCCGACCCGCAAATATTCGAATCGATAGAGTTCTCATTTGAAGTTCTGGCATCAAGACTTAGAGAGCTGGCATTCCTTAATCCTGGTGTAAGGATAAGGTTAGTGGACGAAAGAACCGAAAAATCACTCGAATTCAAGTACAAAGGCGGAATAAGCGAATTCGTCAAATACCTTAACGAGGGCAAGACCGTTTTGTTCAAAAAACCGATCTACATTTTTGGCAAAAGAAACTCAACCATAGTCGAGATAGCCATCCAATACAACGACAGCTACACGGAAACAGTGCTCTCGTTTGCCAACAACATTAACACGGTTGACGGTGGCACGCATCTTACTGGATTTAGAGCAGCATTAACGAGAGCTATAGCAAATTATGCCTCGTCGAAAAACCTTCTCAAAAAAGGCGACCAGATAACTGGCTCCGATGTTCGCGAAGGACTTACGGCAGTGATATCCGTAAAAATTCCTGAGCCACAGTTCGAGGGTCAAACCAAGGCAAAACTCGGCAATTCAGATGTCAAAGGGATAGTTGAGACTATAACATACGAGAAACTTTCGCAATGGCTTGAGGAAAATCCGTCAAACGCGAGAGCTATAGTTGAGAATGCACTTAAAGCGAGCCGTGCGAGAGAAGCCGCCAGACAAGCAAAGGAACTTATAAGACGCAAGTCAGCACTTGATTCTGCCGCTCTCCCGGGAAAACTCGCCGACTGTCAAACTAAAGACCCTGACGAAGCTGAGCTTTTCATCGTTGAGGGTGACTCTGCCGGTGGCTCAGCTAAACAGGGAAGAAACAGAAGATTCCAGGCAGTGCTACCATTGCGGGGAAAAATCCTTAATGTGGAGAAAACCAGAATAGACAAAATGCTAAGAAACGAGGAAATAAGAACACTGATAACAGCAATAGGAACGGGTATTGATGAGGATATTGACCTGAGCAAACTTCGATATGGGAAAATAATAATAATGACTGACGCTGATGTGGATGGTGCTCACATACGGACCCTTCTCCTAACGCTCTTTTTCAGACATCTTACGCCAATCATAGAACACGGGCATCTCTACATCGCGCAGCCACCTTTGTACAGGGTTCGGGACGGTAAAAAGGACCGCTACATAAAGGACGATGCCGAAATGGACGAGTATCTCATCGAGGAAGGTGCCAAAAATGTGTCGGTAAGAACGGCTAAAGGCGACCAGATAAAAGGAAAAGAGCTTATAGAACTGCTCCGAAAAATAGCTAAAGTAAAACGAATATTTGACTTTTTCCAGCGAAGAAGAATAAACGCGGAAATCCTTGAACTTCTGATAAAGCACGGGATAAGAACCGCCGATGACCTTGCCGATAGAGAAACATTAGAAAAGAAACTCCATGAAATAGTTGAGGATGCCAGAAAACTATCGTATAGAATAGACCACGAACTAATATTTGATGAAGAACACAATAGCTGGAGTATCGTGCTTAGCTTTTCCTCACCCACTGGTTTTGGAAAACTCGAAGTAACACACCAGCTACTCGATAGCCCGGACTATCAGGACCTAATGATAAGTGTATGGGAACTTCTTGATTTGTGTCCAATGCCAGTAACAGTTATTTCCGAACAGGGCGAAGAGGAAATCGCAACACTTTATAAACTCCTTTTGCACATAAAACAAAGAGGAAGAAAAGGCAAACACATTCAACGATACAAAGGTCTCGGAGAAATGAACCCCGACCAACTTTGGGAAACTACAATGAACCCTGAGACAAGGCGGCTTCTTCAGGTCAGGCTTCAGGATGCTGCTGAGGCAGATAGAATATTTTCCATCCTCATGGGAGATAAGGTTCAGCCTCGACGGGAATTCATAGAGAAGAACGCACTTAATGTCAGGAATCTCGATATTTAGTTCCTTCCGCAAGCGAGGTCTCAATGAGGAGATTCTTAATCAAGCTTTTGGCAACATTTTTTGGAACGGGCTACTTCCCCATAGCACCAGGCAGCGCAGGAAGCCTTGCAGCGGCGGCGATAATATGGTTTCTCATTCCTAATAATTCGATACATTATATAATTATTATATTTATTTTGATTCCTATTGTCGCCCGGCTATGTGGTCACGGCAAAAATTTTTGGGGCAAAACCGATGCAAGAAAAATAGTTATTGACGAAGCTTTGGGAATGGCGATAACATATATCTGGATACCCAAGAAAATATCACTATTTTTAATAGGATTTTTATTATTTAGATTATATGATATAGTCAAAATTCCGCCCGCCTCAAGGGCAGAAAAAATACCTGGTGGTTGGGGAGTGCTGCTCGATGATGTGATATCAGGGATTTATGCAAACATCGGGCTGTGGATTCTGATACTTT
>JAGGRZ010000002.1 GCA_021159335.1 bacterium | reverse complement strand
TCTTAGAGGGGAGTTAGCGCCGCTGGACAGTTTCTCACTCGAGCAAAAGGAGAAGGAGGCTGAGTGATTCCCGTAAAGGTAATCGCGGAGAAGTGCACTGGCTGTAGTGCTTGTGTTCCTGCCTGCCCGTTCGGGGTTATAGAAATAGTAAATAATATCGCAGTTATAAAAGAGGGCTGCACAGCCTGTAAAATATGTATTGATGCCTGCCCCGAGGGTGCGATAGTAGCTGTTGAAGAAGAGGTAAAGGTTCCGCAGGAAAAGCTAAATCAATACAAAGGGATCTGGGTAGTTGCTGAAATCACGAACAACAAGCCCGCTCCAGTCGGTTTCGAAATGCTGGGGGCGGGCAGAGAGCTTGCCGACAAACGGAATACAAAACTTACTGCGGTAATACTGGGGCACAATATAAAAGAACTCGCCAAAGAATACATTGCCCACGGTGCCGATAGAGTCATAGTTCTCGACCACGAGGAGCTTGCCCAATTCGACGAAGAAAATTACTCAAGGGCGCTGGCGCACATAGTCGAAAAGGAAAAGCCAGAAGTGATTCTTTGTGGTGCGACTATCTGGGGGCGTTCAGTTATCCCCAGATTAGCTGTTAAACTGAGAACAGGTCTAACCGCCGATTGCACCCATCTTGATATCGACCCCGAAACAGGACTTCTTCGCCAAACGAGACCAGCTTTCGGCGGAAACATAATGGCGACAATACTTTGTCCCAATCATCGCCCACAGATGGCAACAGTAAGACCTCATGTTATGAAAGCTCTGCCGCGCGATGATAGCCGAGAGGGAGAAATAATAATAGCTGACCTATCAGAAGTTAAATGGGCTCCCAAGCGCAAAAAGATACTCGAAAGCGTTGAGGAGCTCGGCGAAATGATAAATATAGCGGATGCGGACATCATTGTTTCTGGAGGTAGAGGGCTTGGTGGACCTGATGCGTTTAAAATGCTTTTCGAGCTTGCGGAGTTGCTTGGTGGTGCCGTCGGAGCCTCGCGCGCAGCGGTCGACGCTGGCTGGATTCCATATGCTCATCAGGTTGGTCAGACAGGTAAAACGGTCTCACCCAAACTATACATCGCCATAGGAATATCTGGCGCCATACAGCATCTCGTGGGAATGCAGTCATCGGATACCATAATCGCGATAAACAAAGACCCTAACGCACCTATTTTCGATGTTGCCACATATGGAATAGTCGGTGACCTTTTCGAGGTGGTGCCTGCGTTGATAAAGGAAATTAAGGCGATGAGAAGCTAAGATTCCTTGACAGTTTAAATATCCTAAATAAAATTTACGTAGGGCTAAATAGATTAAGATTAGAATTCGTCAAAATGCGATTAAGGAAAATTAACATATGTTTTATAATGCTATTTTTGCTTGCAGGATGCAAAGGTTATAAAAAATACAATTTTGATTTTATAAATAAATCATATGCCTCTTTAGAGAAACATCTCTTAAAAGTAAGATTAGTAAAAGGTAATATATTTAGCTTAAAGATCAAGCCTGAAA
>JAGGRZ010000001.1 GCA_021159335.1 bacterium | reverse complement strand
GACATGCCCTCTTTGCCCGCACACGCTATCAACATTCGCTTCGGCGCAGCGGAAACAATCCTGTCAGCAGCGGCCATTATGTTACGCAGGCTAACGAGAAAGATTTTATCGCTTAAGCTCTCGGCTCTTCGCATCAAAACGCTGCCATTCGTCGAGGCGTAAATCAAAGTTTTCCCCTTAACCCTCTCCGGCGTGTATTCCAGCGGTGAATTCCCGAGGTCGAAGCCGGGCACTATTTTCCCACCCCGCTCACCACAAAGAAGCACATTCTCGCTGGTTAACTCGTACTTTATCTCGAAAGCCTCGTCAACAGTAGCCACCGGAATGATTCTTTTGGCTTCTGCCTTAACCGCAAAAAGAAGCGTTGTCGTAGCACGCAAAACATCTATTATAGCGACCACATCGAATCGCTGGCATGGAAAATCGCCAACTTGATACGGTACCAAAGAGGTTATAACTTCCATGTCCGGCTTCTTATAAAGTTATTTTTTCCTGTGAACTCGAACCGTTCCTTTTTTCCAAAACGGTGGTTTAACCACTACCGCTGGAATAAGAGTTTCCCTTACCATAACTTCGAACTTTTCATCAACTTTAGCGAATTCTTTCGGCACATATGCAAGACCTATACCACGGTTCAACATGGGTGAAAATGTTCCGCTGGTAACATAGCCTATCTCTTTGTCGTCCTTGAAAACCTTGTAGCCATGTCGCGGAAATCCTCTCTCGAGAAGCTCAAATGCAACAAGTTTCCTCTTTATTCCCTCTGCCTTGATATTTATTAACGCCTCTCTTCCAACGAAATCGCCCTTCTCAAGTTTGACAATCCAGCCCAAACCTGCCTCATACGGGTTGTTTTCCTCGGTCATGTCGTTCCCGTAAAGAAGATACCTCATTTCAAGCCTCAGAGTGTCCCGGGCTCCCAAACCACAGCATTTTATTCCATCCGGTTCGCCAGCTTCGTAAACCGCATCCCAAAGCTTCAGCGCTAAATCTTTATCCATGTAAAGCTCAAAACCGTCCTCGCCAGTGTAACCCGTGCGGGAAACTATCATCTCCTCACCAGCAACCTTTATCTTTGCGGCGTGATAGTAATCTATTCTCTCGAGGTCAAAATCGGTGAGCCGTTGCACAACCTGTTGAGCCCTTGGTCCCTGGACGGCAAGAAGCGCTACATCGAAAGTAGCATTAACAAGTTCTACGCCATCTGAGGGCAAATGCGACTGCAGCCAGGCAAAATCTTTTTCGATATTCGAAGCATTAACGACTATCATAAATTTATCGGGAAACCTGTAAACAAGAAGGTCATCTATTATACCGCCTTCATCGTTAACCATACATGAATACTGCGCCTGCCATACATCCAGTTTTGACACATCGTTGGTGGTCATACGCTGAACGAACTCAAATGCCCGGGGACCTTTAACGAAAAACTCCCCCATGTGCGACACATCGAACATCCCTACAGATGTTCTTACAGCTTTGTGCTCAGGAACAATGCCCTCGTAAAACATCGGCATCCAAAAACCAGCGAACTCGACCATCTTAGCGTGCATCAATATGTGCTTCTCGTAAAAAGGGGTTTTATAAGGCGAACTCTGGCTCATCTCTCCTCCTTTGTAGTTTTGTAGTATGGATTTCAAAAATAGAAAAACAAAATCGATTAATCAACAAAAACAATTTGCAAATTTTTTCGTTCTGAATAAAATTGAATCCTATTTCAAACTATGGGAGGTTATAAATGCCAAGAATAGAAATATTAAGTGACCATTGCAAAGGATGCGGGCTGTGTATCAATATCTGTCCAGTAAAAGTGATCGAGTTTTCAAAAGAGATAAACAAACTCGGTTACCATCCCGCTAAATACAAAGGCGAGGGTTGCACGGGGTGTTCGCTTTGTTTTTATGCGTGCCCTGAACCCTCCGCCATAAAAGTCTACAGGAAGGACTAAGGAGGAATAAGCCATGGCTAAGGAATTCATAAAAGGCAATGAGGCGGTGGTAAAAGGCGCTATACTGGCTGGCTGTGACGCATTTTTTGGCTATCCCATAACGCCAGCATCAGAAATAGCGCACGCCGCCGCAAAATACATGCCGCTCGTGGGTAAAGTGTTCCTTCAGGCAGAATCAGAGATAGCATCGATACAAATGTGTTATGGTGCTGCTGGCACAGGCAAAAGATGCATGACGGCATCCTCTGGACCTGGACTATCGCTGAAAATGGAAGGCATATCCTACGCCTGTGGCTCAGAACTGCCCATCGTGATAGTAGACATCATGCGAGGAGGACCAGGTTTAGGGAACATAGCACCATCACAAGCGGACTACAATCAAATCGTAAAAGGCGGCGGACACGGCAACTATAAAGTGCTCGTTCTGGCACCCAATTCGGCGCAAGAAATGTGTGACTTAACAATGCTGGCATTCGAACTTGCGGACAAGTATAGAAACCCAGTGGTAGTACTTACCGACGGATTTACTGGCCAGATGATGGAACCTGTAGACTTCCCCGACCCCAAGCCACCAACAGTAGATAAAAGCGATTGGGCAGTAATGGCTGATGCGAAAACCAAAAGAAACCTCATAAACTCAATATACCTCGACCCAAACGAACTTGAGGAACACAACAAAAAACTTCAGGAAAAATACCGCCGCATGGAAGAAAACGAGATAAGATATGAACCTTACAAGCTCGATGATGCCGAGATTGTCGGAATATCGTATGGCACTGTTTCGCGAATTATGTACACAGCAGTGGATGAGGCACGCAAAAAAGGCATAAAAGCCGGAATGTTGAGACCAATAACGCTTTTCCCATTCCCAAAACCACAAATAAGCGAACTCGCGGATTCAGAAAGGGTTAAAGCATTCCTCGTCTGCGAAATGTCAAATGGTCAGATGGTTGATGATGTCAGGCTTGTGGTAGAAGGTAGGAAGCCCGTGATATTTTACGGCAGGATGGGCGGAGTGGTGCCCAAAGTCGCCGAAATAGTTGAACAGTTCGAAAAAGCCTTTGAGGGCTCTAAAAAGTAATAGGAGGAATAAAATGGGAAAAATAAAAGACATATATGAAAAGCCGAAATCGTTCTATGATATATTTTTCAGAAAACCAGACAAACTCAAACAAGACACACACTACTGCCCGGGTTGTGGGCACGGTATAGTGCACAAAATAATAGCCGAAGCCATAGATGACTTCGACATCGCAGATAGAACAATAATGATTTCACCAGTTGGCTGCTCCGTTTTCATCTACTATTACTTCGACACAGGCAATTTCCAAGTGGCACACGGCAGAGCACCAGCAGTAGCGACAGGCATAAAACGAACTAATCCAGACTCAATAGTCATATCATACCAAGGTGATGGTGACCTCGCTGCAATAGGTTTCAACAATATTATTCAGGCAGCTAACCGTGGCGAAAACTTCACCGTAATATTCATTAACAATGCTATCTACGGAATGACGGGTGGACAAATGGCACCCACCACTGTTATTGGTCAGAAAACTATGACATCGCCATACGGGAGAAAAGCAGAGTGGGAAGGTTATCCACTTAAGGTATCCGAAGTCATCTCTTCTCTTGATGCGCCAGCATATGTAGAACGAGTCTCTTTAACAAATGCGAAAAACATCATGAAAGCAAGAGCAGCGATAAGAAAGGCCATAAAAACGCAGATAGAAGGTAAAGGTTTCTCACTGGTGGAAGTTCTTTCACAATGCCCCAGTGGCTGGAGAATGACACCTGTAGATTCATTAAAGTGGGTGGACGAGGTACTCGCGAAAACTTTCCCGCTTGGCGTATACAAAGATGTAACCAAGGAACGCGAGGAAGGAAAGTGGACAAGAAAACTTGAACCAGTACCTATCGAAAAGTATCACGAAATACTGGAGTTAACAGGTGAACACCTCGAGATAGAAGGTGATATGTCTAAAGTCCCCGAAAAATTCCAGAATCCAGAAATACTTATTGCAGGTTTCGGAGGACAGGGAATATTGCTTCTTGGTCAAACACTTGCTGAGGCTGGCATGAGACACGGATACAATACCTCGTGGATACCATCGTATGGACCTGAGATGCGAGGCGGAACAGCTAATTGCCATGTTAAAATATTCGAGGGCAGAATAGGTTCCCCGGTAGTGGATAATCCGAGCATACTAATAACGATGAATCAACCCTCGCTTGAGAGGTTCGAGCCATCACTAAAACCAGGTGGACTGCTTATCTACAATACTTCGATGATATCGATAAAGCCAAAAAGAGACGACATCGAAATTCTTCCCATACCGGCAACTGAGATGGCAGACAAAATAGGCTCGCTAAGAGTTGCTAACATGGTTGTAGTAGGCGCGGTAATCGAGAAAACGAAAATCCTTGATGTAAATGTGGTTAAAGACGCATTGAATACAGTGGTCAAGCACAAAAAATTCATTCCGCTCAACCTTCAGGCTATAGACGCTGGAATGGAATATGTGAGAAACTTTAAAGGCTGAGACTAAAAATTATCGGCTAATAAAGCCAACGGGAAAGCAACCAAAATTTTTCAAATAGGCATTTTATAATTTTTGCCGGAGGTGGGATTTGAACCCACACGGGGTTGCCCCCAGCGGATTTTGAGTCC